>JBPCOX010000024.1:0-5680 GCA_050999825.1 Mycobacteriales bacterium | reverse complement strand
CACTCGACGTGCCAGCCGGGCCGGCCGGCGCCGAACGGTGAGTCCCACGACGGCTCACCGGGACGGGCCGCGAGCCAGAGCAGGCTGTCCAGCGGGTCCTTCTTGCCGCGGCGTCCGGGGTCGCCGCAGCGCTCGGCCGAGCGTGCCAGCATGTCGGCCGCAGCCAGGCCGGCCACCGAGCCGAAGTCGGGCGCCGCGGCCACCGAGAAGTAGACGTCCCCGTCGAGCTCGTACGCCGCCCCGCGGTCGCGGAGCTCACCGACCAGCTCGACGATCTCCGGGATGGCCTCCGTCGCGGCGACGTACCAGGTCGGCGGCAGAAGCCGCAGCGCCACCATGTCGCCGTCGAAGCGGGCGGTCTCGCGGGCGGCGAGCTCGGCCCAGTCCTCGCCGTCGCGGGCGGCCCGCTCGAGCAGCGGGTCGTCGACATCGGTCACGTTCTGACAGCACGCCACGGTCAGGCCGCTGTCACGCCAGGCCCGCCGCAGCGTGTCGAAGGCCAGATAGGTGGCGGCGTGGCCGAGGTGGGTGGCGTCGTACGGGGTGATGCCGCAGACGTACATCGTCGCCCGCGGACCGACGGCCGCGAGGCGCAGCTCGCGGCTGGAGCTGTCCCAGAGCCGCAGCGGAGGCGGTTGTCCGGGCAGCCGGGGCACCGGGGGCGCGGGCCACGGCTGCATGCCGGTCAGAGTAGCCAGGCTCAAAACGGCGGCCAGGGGATGGCCGGCCAGTCCTCGCTCGGCTGCGGGTGACAGCCGGTCGCGAGCAGCCGGTCCACCCGGCGCACCGTCGCGCGCACCTCGGCCGGCGATAGCAGCTCCCGCAGCAGCCCGCCCAGCTCGCCGGCCAGCCCCTCACGAAGTTGCCGGAGTACGGCGAGCGCCTCAGCCGTCAGCGGAGTGCCGCGCCAGCGCCACAGCAGGGTGCGCAGCTTGTCCTCGACGGAGAAGCACACGCCGTGGTCGACGCCGTAGACGTGTCCCCCGGGCACCGGGAGCAGGTGGCCGCCCTTGCGGTCGGCGTTGTTGACCACCGCGTCGAAGACCGCCATCCGGCGCAGCGCCGGGTGATCGGAGCGCGCCAGCACCGAGAGGTCGACCATCTCCTCGACGTCGATCCACAGCTGCACCATGCCCGGCCCGAACGGGCCCTCGCGCAGCACGGTGGGCGGCACCACCTGCCAGCCGGTGGCCGCGCTCACGGCGTACGCCGCCACCTCGCGGTATGCCAGCGTGCCTTCCGGGAAGTCCCACAACGGCCGCTCGCCGGCGACCGGCTTGTACACGCACGCGGCGGTGTGCCCGTCGGTGCTCACCGAGCAGTACAGCGTGACGTTCGAGGCGTCGACCAGCCGGCCCTCGACCGCCAGCTCCCCGTCGCGCAACAGATCGAGGCTGGCAGCGAGGTCGAGCGTCGTCGGCGGGAGATCGCTCATCGGCGCGTCACCCCGGTGTCAGCGCCGGTGACCGTTCTGGCGCGGGCAGACATGTCCCTCAGGGTCCAGCGGCTGGCCGCAGAGCGGGCACGGGGGCCGACCCGCGGCGACCACCCGTTGGGCGCGACGGGCGAAGGCGCGGGCCGCTGCGGGGGCGATCCGCACCCGCAGCAGGTCACCGGCGTCCTCGTCATCCTCGGCCGGCGGATCGGTGCGCTCCTCCTCGCCGGGCCGGACGGCGTGCGCCTCGATGACGACACGCCCGTCGTCGCCGTCCCAGCCGAGTGCCATCGTGCCAACCCGGAACTCCTCGAAGAGCGGGGTATCGAGTGGCTCGACGTCCTCGACGTCGGGCGCCGCCGCGGCTTCCGCCAGCGCTCCCGACCGGCGACGCACCTCGTCGAGCAGCTGGTCGAGCCGGTCGGCCAGCACCGAGACCTGCACCTTCTCGAGCGCGATGCTGACCAGCCGACCGTCGCCGCGGGCCTGGAGGAAGAACGCCCGCTCCCCCGGTGCACCGACGGTGCCGGCGACGAAGCGCTCCGGCGGGTCGAACAGGTAGACCTGACGCGGCACGCGGGCCTCCGATCTGCCGAGCGGGATTGCCGAGCGGGATTGCCGAGCGAGCCTATGCCGGGCCGCCGGCGCCCCCGCCCACGGGCGCATCGGAGGACGCCTTGGATCGGCGCCCTCGCCGCTTCGGGGGCAGCAGGTCCGCCACGCCGCCGCCGGTGTCGTTGAGCCGGATGACGAAGGGCCGCAGCTCGGTGTAGCGGACCACCGTGAGCGAGCAGGGGTCCACGGTGATCCGCTGGAATAGGTCCAGATGGAGGCCGAGCGCGTCCGCGACCACCGCCTTGATGACGTCACCGTGGCTGCAGGCCAGGTAGGTCGCGTCGGGGGGGAGCCGGGCGTTCCAGTCCCGGATCGCCGCGACCGCGCGGGCCTGCGTGTCCCGCAGCGGCTCGCCGTCGGGTCCAGGGAAGGTCACCGAGCTGGGGTGGACCTGCACGGCACGCCACAGCGGCTCCTTGGCCAGCTTCTTGATCTCCCGGCCGGTCCAGTCGCCGTACCGGCACTCCCCCAGCCGGTCCTCGGTCGTCACGGGCACGCCCTCGCGACCCTCGACGAGGGCGGCCGCGGTCTGCTGGCAGCGCTCCAGCGGGCTCGCGACGACGGCGACAAGGGGCACCGCGGCCAGCCGGGCGGCCAGCGCGGCGGCCTGAGCCCGGCCGCGTTCGTCCAGCCCGATCCCGGGAGCCCAGCCGGTCAGTACCGGACCGGTGGCGGCGGTGAGCCCGTGGCGCACCAGCAGCACGGTGCTCACGAGATGACGTTGGCGGCGACCAGCACCAGGACGAGCACGCCGAGGGCGATGCGGTAGCCGACGAAGACCAGCGTCGAGTGGTTGACCAGGAACCGCAGCAGGAACGCGATCGACGCGTAGCCGACGACGAACGCGAGCACGGTCGCCACGGCCGTGGAGGTCGCCCCCGGGCCGCCGCCGTCGCCGATGTTGCGCAGCTCGAACAGGCCGGACAGGACGACGGCCGGAATGGACAGCAGGAACGAGTAGCGGGCCGCGTCCGCCCGGCGCAGGCCCAGGAAGAGACCAGCGCTGATCGTCGAGCCCGACCGCGAGACGCCAGGGATCAGCGCCACTGCCTGGGCCGCGCCGATCACGAGCCCGTCCCGCAGGTTGAGGCTCTCCACCCCCCGATCCCGCCGACCCACGCGCTCGGCGTAGGCCAGGACCAGCCCGAGCACGATGAGCGCGGCGGCGATCAGCGTCAGGTTGCGGGCCCCGGTCTCGATCGAGTCCTTGAAGAGGAAGCCGAAGATCCCGATCGGGATCGTCCCCAACCCGATGTACCAGCCCAGCCGCGCGGCGAGCTCGCCGCGCAGGGCCGGGTCCCGCAGGCTGCGCAGCCAGGTCCACCCGATCCGGACCAGGTCCCGGCGGAAGTAGATGAGCACGGCGGCCAGCGTGCCGAGCTGGGTGACAGCGGTGAATGCGGCTCCCGGGTCGTCCCACCCGAGGAGGGCCGGCACGATCCGCAAGTGCGCGGTGCTCGAGATCGGGAGGAACTCGGTGAGGCCCTGCACGACTCCGAGCACGACGGCTTGCAGGGCGTTCACTCTGCGACTCCCGCGAGATCGAGCGCCTCAACGGCGAGGCGGATAGCGGCGATCCTCCCCGGCAGTGTGGCGGCGAGCGGGCTCAGGGCGAGGGAGGTGACCCCCGACTCGGCGTAGGCAGCCATCCGGTCCGCGATCCGCTCGCGGTCGCCGAGCAGGGCGGTCTCGTCGAGGAACCGTTGTGGTACGGCGGCAGCGGCGGCGGCCGGTTCGCCGGCCAGGTAGCGCTCCTGCACCTCGGCGACCTCCCTCTGGTAGCCGCGCCGCCGGGCCAGTGCGCTGTAGAAGTTGCGGGTCCGGCTGCCCATGCCGCCGAGGTAGAGGGCGGCGTACCGGCGGACCGGCTCCCCCGCAGTCTCGTGGTCGGCCCCGACCACGATGGGCACGGTGGCGACCACGTCGAAGTCCTCGTCGGCCCTGCCGGCGCGAGCCTGTCCCGCGTTGATCCGGGCATGGTCGGTGGCGGCGTGCTCCGGGGCGTAGAAGATCGCGAGCCAGCCGTCGGCGATCTCGCCGGCGAGCTCGAGATTGCGCGGTCCGACCGCCGCGAGATAGAGCGGAATGCCGGCCCGAAGCGGCCGGAGGGTCAGCTTGAGCGCCTTGCCGCGACCGCCGGGCAGCGGCAGCCGGTAGTGCTCCCCGGCGTACTCGACCGGCTGGCGGGACAGCGCGAGCCGGACGATGTCGGCATACTCACGGGTCCGCGCGAGCGGCGGGTCGAAGGGGACCCCGTGCCAGCCCTCCGAGACCTGCGGCCCGGACACTCCGAGGCCGAGCCGGAACCGGCCGCCGGAGAGCGCGTCGAGGGTGCCCGCGGTCATGGCGGTCATCGCCGGCGTACGGGCCGGGATCTGGAGTACGGCGGAACCGACGCCGATCCGCTCCGTGTGCGCAGCGGCCCAGCAGAGGACGCTGACCGCGTCGGATCCGTAGGCCTCCGCCGCCCAGACAACGCCGAACCCCAGCCGCTCCGCCTCGCGGACCAGCTCCAGCCAGCCGGCCGGGGCGCCCGAGCCCCAGTAGCCGAGCGACAGGTCCAGCCGCACCTTTCGACCCCGTTTCCTGCGACACCCGGCCGATAGCCTGCCGGACATGGAGCAGCGTGGGCTGGGCCGCAGCGGGCTCATCGTGTCGGAGCTGGCTCTGGGCACGATGACGTGGGGTCGCGACACCGGCGAGGACGACGCGGCGGCCCAGCTGCGCGGGTTCCTCGACGCGGGGGGCACGCTCGTCGACACCGCCGACCGGTACGCCGACGGGGACAGCGAGCGGCTGCTCGGGCGGCTGCTGGGCGACGTCGCGCCCCGCGCCGAGGTCGTGCTGGCCACCAAGGCAGGTGCGCCGGTCGGACCGGGACCGCGCCAGCGGGGCGCCTCCCGCGGTCACCTGCTGGCCGCGCTCGATGCTTCGCTCGAGCGGCTGCAGACGTCCTACGTCGACCTGTGGCAGCTGCACACGTGGGACACCGGCACCCCACTGGACGAGACCCTGGCCACGCTGGACGCTGCGGTGGCCTCGGGCCGGGTGCGCTACGTCGGCGTGTCGAACTACAGCGGCTGGCAGACCGCCAAGGCCGCGACCTGGCAGGCGTCGTGGCCGGGACGCACGCCGCTGGCGTCGACGCAGGTGGAGTACTCGCTGCTGCAGCGGGGCGTGGAGCGGGAGGTCGTGCCGGCCGCGCTGGATGCCGGGTTGGGCCTGCTGCCCTGGTCCCCGCTAGGCCGCGGCGTGCTGACCGGCAAGTACCGCGGCCGCACCCCGCGGGACTCGCGCGGCGCCTCGTCGTCGCTGGCCGGCTTCGTGACGCCCTACCTCAGCGAGTCTTCGGCGCGGATCGTGCACGCCGTCGCCACCGCGGCCGACGGCCTCGGGGTGGCACCGCTGTCCGTGGCGCTGGCCTGGCTGCGCGAGCAACCGGGCGTCGTGGCGCCGGTCGTCGGCGCCCGTACGGCGGCGCAGCTGACGGAGTCGCTGGCCTCTTGCAACGTCGTCCTCCCGGCCGAGATCTCCGGTGTCCTCTCGGAGATCTCGGCTCCGGTCGTGGACTACCCGGAGCGCTGGCCGCCCGCCCGCGACTGACCAGCGCCAGACGGTGGAGCTGAAGTG
>JBPCOX010000002.1:0-2740 GCA_050999825.1 Mycobacteriales bacterium | reverse complement strand
CGGGTGCGGAAGATCGGGCCGCCGTGCCACTCGATGTGGCACCCGTGTGGCACGCGGGGTCTTCGAGATGCCGGTCGTGCAGCCGCACAAGGCTGTGACCGCGGTAACAGTCGGAGCGGGTGACCGGGATCGAACCGGCATGGCCAGCTTGGAAGGCTGGGGCTCTGCCATTGAGCTACACCCGCGGGCGGGGCTCCGGCAGGCCGCTGCCCTAGACTCCGTCTGGCGCCCCGGGGCGTAGCGTAGTGGCTAGCGCGCCTGCTTTGGGAGCAGGAGATCGGGAGTTCGAGTCTCCCCGCCCCGACTCCGCCCGGACCAGCCCGGCCGACCAGGTCCGTACGCCGTGTCAGCACCAGAGGAGTCGAGCCGTGAAGACCGACGTGGAGAACTTGAGCCCGACCCGGGTCAAGCTCACCGTCGAGGTGCCGTTCGACGAGCTGGCGCCGAGCATCGCGTCGGCGTACCGGAAGATCGCGGGCCAGGTGCGGGTGCAGGGTTTCCGGCCCGGCAAGGTGCCGCCGCGGATCCTCGACCAGCGGGTCGGCCGCGGCGTCGTCCTCGAGGAGGCAGTCTCTGAGGCGGTGCCGCGCTTCTATGGCGAGGCGGTGCGCGCGAACGACGTCGCGGTGCTTGCGCAGCCCGAGGTGGAGGTGACGGAGTTCGCGGACGGCGGGCAGCTGGTTTTCACGGCTGAGGTCGACGTCCGGCCGCAGGTGGACCTGCCCGACTACGACGGCCTGCCCGTGACCGTGGAGGACGCCGAGGTCTCCGACGCGGAGGTCGACGAGCAGCTCGGCGGTCTGGCCGACCGGTTCGCCATGTTGACGACGGCCGAGCGCCCGGTCGAGCCGGGTCTCTTCGTCTCCATCGACCTGGAGGCGACCGTGGACGGGGAGGCGCTGCCCGATGCCTCGACGACCGGAATGTCCTACGAGGTGGGCACCGAGAGTCTCATGGTCGGCCTGGACGATGCGCTCGTCGGCGCGTCCGAGGGCGAGGAGCGGGCCTTCCAGACCCAGCTGGTCGGGGGGGAGCACGCGGGAGCGACGGCCGACGTGCGGGTGACCGTGCGGTCGGTCAAGGTCAAGTCGCTGCCGGCTTTCGACGACGAGTTCGCCCAGACGGCGAGCGAGTTCGACACCCTCGACGAGCTGCGCAGCGACATCCGCTCCCGGTTGTCCCGCGTACGCCGGCTCCAGCAGGGAGCGCAGGCGCGGGACCGGGCGCTCGAGGCGCTGCTGGAGCGGGTCGAGGTGCCCCTGCCCGGCAAGGTGGTCGACGCCGAGGTGGAATGGCGGCGAGCCTCCCTGCAGGACCAGCTGAACCAAGCGGGGCTGAGTTTCGAGCAGTACCTCGACGGTGCCGGGCGCACCGCCGAGGAGGTGGAGATCGAGCTCGCCGAGGGCTCGCGCCAGGCGGTCGCGGCCCAGTTCGTGCTGGACACCGTGGCCTCGAGGGAGCGGCTGGAGGTCTCCCAGGCCGAGCTCACCGACGCCGTCGTACGCCGGGCGCAGCGCGCCGGCATCGCCCCCGACGCCTATGCTCGCGAGCTGCTCGCGGCCGGCCAGCTGGGCGCCATGACCAGCGAGCTGGTCCGGTCGAAGGCCTTAGCGCTGGTCCTGGAGCGGGCAACGGTGACCGACGCCTCCGGCCGGCCGGTCGACCTCGAGGCGCTGCGGGCCGACTTCCCACCTTGAGCTTCGGCGGCGGTGCGCCGTCAGCGAACAACGGTGCCGCCGAGGAGTGCACCGTTGTCCCCGCGGGTTACTGTCGAGGCGAAGTTCGACCCGTCCGCAAGAGAGCGAGCAGGTGAGCCCCGTGTCGCCGTACCTCCCTAGATCCGCCGCCCCTACCGCACGCGTGCAGGGCGGCGCCATGAGCCTGGACGACCAGGTGTTCAACCGGCTCCTGCGCGAGCGGATCATCTTCCTGGGCTCGGTGGTCGAGGACGAGATGGCGAACACGATCTGCGCCCAGCTGCTGTTGCTCGCCGCCGAGGACTCCGGTCGTGACATCGCTCTCTACATCAACTCACCCGGCGGCTCGGTCTCGGCCGGGATGGCGATCTACGACACGATGCAGTACGTCGGCAACGATGTCGCCACCTATGCCATGGGGCTCGCTGCGTCGATGGGGCAGTTCCTGCTCTGCGCCGGGGCGACGGGCAAGCGCTACTCCCTCCCGCACGCGCGGATCATGATGCACCAGCCGTCCGGCGGCATCGGTGGCACCGCCTCCGACATCGCGATCCAGGCCGAGCAGATGCTCTACACAAAGCGCACCATGCAGGAGCGGATCGCCTTCCACACCGGTCAGTCGGTGGACCAGATCGAGCGCGACTCCGACCGCGACCGCTGGTTCACCGCCGACGAGGCCAAGGACTACGGCTTCGTCGACTCGGTGGTCTCCCGCGCGCAGCAGGTGCCGTCGGCCGGGACCGTTTCCTGACGCCTGACTGCCGTCGTACCACCAATTTCCCCAGGAAGTGAGGACGCCATGAGCTTCCAGCCGGTCACCGACTACACGATCCCCATCGTCATCGAGCAGACCAGCCGCGGCGAGCGCTCCTTCGACATCTACAGCCGGCTGCTCAAGTAGTGGATCATCTTTCTGGGTACGCCGATCGACGACGGCGTGGCCAACGTGGTGATGGCTCAGCTGCTGCACCTCGAGTCCGAGGACCCGGACCGCGACATCTCGATCTACATCAACTCACCGGGCGGCTCGTTCACCGCGCTCA
>JBPCOX010000066.1:0-4552 GCA_050999825.1 Mycobacteriales bacterium | reverse complement strand
AGGCCGGCGCGACGGTCTCGGCGGCAGCGCTGCCCGAGCGGCTCGCAGCCGGCTCGTGCGATCGAGCAGACGTCATCATCCGCGACGGGGCGGCCGGCGTCGCACTGCCGGCCCGCGGCATCACGGTGTCCGCCGCCGTCCTCACCCTCGACGGCGACCAGCTGCTGGCCGTGGCCCGTGAGCTCGACGGGTCGCTGACCATCCGCCGCGGTGAGGCAGCCAGAACCGCCCCGGTCGCCCCTACCTCCGCCTCCAGCGCCTGCACGAGCTCGGCGTTCGTCGATCTCGGCTACCAGGTCGGTGGCGGCTATGCCTGGAAGTACAACGGCAAGGGCGCACCGGCCAACGTGGCGGGCAGCGCGCTGGCCAATCTCAAGACGGCGACCGCCAACATCACCAGCGGCCGCGACGACTGCGGTATCGCGGGCAAGCCGAGGACCGGTCAGTCGTTCACCGGCACGACGACGGCAGCCCCCGGCATCACCACCGATGCGCGCTGCGCCCCCAACCCCGACCAGGTCAACATCACCGGCTGGAAGGCACTGTCGGCGAGCGGCGTCCTCGCCGTGACCTGCACGTACTCCTTCACCGGCAGCCACGACGTGGCCGATTCGGACGCCGCGATCAACTCCAAGTTCCGGTGGGCAACCTCCCCGTCCGGGTGCAACAACGCCTACGACCTGCAGGGCGTGATGACCCACGAACGTGGCCACACCTTCGGTCTCGGTCACCCGGCGGCGACCTCGGCCAACCAGGGCCTGACGATGTACCCGAGCGTGCGGGCCTGCGACTTCAGCATTCGCACCCTCGGCAAGGGTGACCTGCTCGGGCTGTTCAACATCTACGGCAAGGCCTGACCGCTCCGCTGGTGACGAACGGGCGGTTGAGGGCGGGCGCGGCCGGAAGGTCGCGCCCGTTCTCGGCTCCCGGCGCTCCGGCTAGTCCCTCGGCAGGGGCGCCGACATGGCGCCGGCGCCCGCAGTCGGCAGCGGCCGGCGTGGCTCGCGTACGCCGGCCGGTGGCGGGCCGGAACCACCCCGAGGCGGTGGCTGCGCCGCACGGCGCCGTCGCAGCGACGGGACCAGCCAGGCTAGGACCCGCCACCCGAAACCGCGCAGGCGGCCGGCGAGCGTCGGGCGACAACGCGACGCACCATGTCCGCGACCACGTCGCATCCAGCTCACCGGCCCTTCCCCGCCAGTGTGGGCCGTGCATCCGCATGGGACAACGGCATCGCGGCATGCTGGCGGTCATGCAGATCGAGACGACCTCGTGACGGCCGAGTCGAGAGAGCGGTTCACCGAGGTCGTCCGGTCGGAGCCGGTCGACCTGGCGATGGCGTGCCTGCTTCTCGGTGCGGAGGTTGCGGCGGACCTGGAGCCGGAGCCGTACCTGTACCGGCTCGACCGGCTGGCCCAGTCCGCGAGCCCCCAGGTGGCGGCGGCCAGCTCGGCGGCCGAGCAGGCGGCGGCGCTCGCAACCACGCTCGGCGACCGGGCCGGCTTCGGAGGCAGCGGCGCGGACTACCTCGACCTGCGGTCGTCCCTGCTGCACTCGGTGCTCGACCGTCGGCGCGGCCTGCCGATCCTGCTCTCCGTCGTCTGGCTGGAGGTGGCACATCGGCTCGGCGTGCCCGCGTACGGCGTCGGCCTGCCCGGACACTTCGTCGTGGCGATAGGCACCCCGACCGGCGAGTCTGCGCTGGTCGACCCCTTCGCCGGCGGCCGGCTGCTGCCGCCGACCGCAGCAGCCGAGATAGTGCGTTCCGCCGGCCTGGATCACACGGCGGAGCAGCTGGCTCCTTGGTCGCCGGTCGAGATCCTGCTGCGCATCCTCAACAACGTCCGCCAGCTGGCGGCGACGGCCGAGCACTTCCGGACCCGGCTGTGGGCGGTGGAGCTCACCCTGCTCCTCCCCCGTCACCCCCTCCAGGTGCTCCGTGAGCACGGCGAGCTCCTGGTGGGGCTCGGCGACCTCGTGCGCGGGGCAGCCGAGCTCACGGCGTACGCCGAGGCAGTGGGGCCGGTCGACCCGGTGGCGGCGGACCGGGCCCTGCAGGAGGCGAGGCTGGCGCGGGCGCGCCTGAACTGACTCGTGTTCGGTAGTGCCTCGAGTTCGCTCGCGTCAGGCCGGAACGGGAACCGCCACTGGCGAGCGTTCGAGGCTGTGAGCACGGTCGCCGGTGTCCACGTCACGGTTGCCTGGTGACCTGATGAGCGAGACGACGACCGCGGCGGCGAGCGCGAAAATGCCCGCTCCGACAGCGAAGGCGCTCGTGAAGCCGTGCACGGATGCGGCCCGTGACAGTCCCCCATGGCCGCGTGCGTATGCCACGGTGGCGCTGGTCGCGATGGTGTTGAGGAACGCGACCCCGAGCGACCCGCCCACCTGCTGCATCGTGTTGACCAAGGCGCTCGCGGCGCCGGCGTCGTGGTTCGGCACGCCGAGCAAGGCCGTTGACGCCAGCGGCACGAAGACGTGACCCATGCCCAGACTGATGAGCAAAATCGCCGGCACGACGTGGGTGACGTAGGCCGACTCCGCGGGCAGCTGGGTCAGCCACAGCATCCCGAGCGCCGCGAGTGAGAAGCCGCCGGTGGCGAGGGCACGCGGACCGTACCGCGGCAGGGTGAGGGACGCGATCGTCGCGGACGTGATGATCCCGAGCGGGAACGGCAGGAACGCGAACCCCGCCTTCAGCGCGCTGTAGCCGAGAGCGCCCTGGAAGTAGTACGTGAGGAACAGGAAGACGGCGAACATCCCCAGGGTGGCGAGGAAGAAAGCGAGGTAGGCGCCGCCCCGGTTTCGGTCGAGGATGATCCGCAACGGCAGCATCGGGTTCGCGGCCCGCTGCTCCCAGGCCACGAAGGCGACGAGCAGCGCAACGGCGATGGCGAGCAGCGTCAGGGTTCGCGGAGCCGTCCAGCCGCGCAGCGAGGCCTCGGTGAAGCCGTAGACGAGCAGAGCGAGCCCACCGGTCGCGACGACGGCACCGGGGAGGTCGAAGTGGCGGTTGCCCTCTGCCCGGCTCTCCTGAAGCAGCGGCAACGCCGCAAGCGCGACGATCAGCGCGATCGGGGTGTTGACGAGCAGCGTCCAGCGCCATGAGAAGAACTGGGTCAGGGCGCCACCGGCGATGAGGCCGATCGCGGCGCCGGTGCCGGAGATCGCGCCGTAGACGGCGAAGGCCTTGGCCCGGTCACGCGCCTCGGTGAACGTCATGGTGATCAGGGACAGAACGGCCGGCGCCAGCAGGGCGGCGAAGACGCCCTGCACGGCGCGGGCGCCGAAGAACCAGCCGGCCGACTGGGCGAGCCCGCCGAACGCGGAGGCGCCGGCGAAGCCGAACAAGCCGATCAGGAATGTCCGCTTGCGGCCCAGGTAGTCCGCGACCCGGCCGCCGAGCAGTAGCAGGCCGCCGAAGGTCAGCGTGTAGGCCGTCAGAGCCCACTGGCGCTGGGCGTCGCCGATGTGCAGGGCGGCCTGTGCGTGCGGCAGGGCGATGTTCACGATTGAGGCGTCAAGAATGATCATCAGCTGGGCGACGCCGATGACGGCGAGCGCGAGCCAGCGTCGGTCCCGTCCGCCGCCAGAAGCTGCTGCCGCGGAAGCGTCGAGGGTGGTAGTGGTCACGATGGGTCTCCTTGCTTGCCGCCGCGGAGCGGCCGGCCTACTCTGGTGGCTGAAGCGGACGCCGCCTCCGGAACACTAGCGGAGGTACCCTCCGCTTTGTCAAGCCTCTTAGCGGCGGGGCTCGAGGAGGTTCGAGGTGGCGCGAGCCCAGCGCGCGGACGCCTGCCGCAACCACGGTCGGCTGCTCAAGGTCGCCTCGGACGCCTTCGCCACGTGGGGCGTCGAAGCCTCCTTGGAAAAGATCGCCAAGTCGGCGGACGTCGGCATCGGCACGCTCTACCGGCATTTCCCGACCAGGGACGCGCTCGTCGAGGCCGTCTACCGGCACAACGTCGAGCTGCTGTGCGAGGGAGCCGACGAGCTGCGAGCGTCGATGCCGCCGGACGAGGCGCTGGCCGAGTGGATGCAGCGCTTCGTCTCCTACGTCCCGAGCAAGAAGGGCCTCGCGACCTACCTCAAGTCGGTCGTTTCGACAGATTCCGACCTGTTCCAGTCGACCCACGCGCGGGTGCAGCAGACGATCCACAGCCTGGTCGAAGCGGCGGCAGCGGCCGGCACCATCCGGCCGTCGGTCGATGGCATGGACCTGCTCCGGGCGCTGAGCGGCGTGTGCATGATGGCCG
This sequence comes from Mycobacteriales bacterium, assembly GCA_050999825.1. Lineage (GTDB taxonomy): Bacteria > Actinomycetota > Actinomycetes > JALYNC01 > JALYNC01 > JBPCOB01. The sequence goes on along the minus strand of JBPCOX010000066.1, from coordinate 296 downwards.
GCCAGCCGGATGGCGCTCCGCAGGCCGCGCGGGTCGCGACGCTGCTCATGGACGGGTTGCGCTACGGGGCTCCTACGAGTGCGGCCGCCTCGGCGTAGCGGCGGCGGTCCGCGTATGAGCCCGTCCGGCCGGCATCGTCGCCGCTGAGCCGTTGAGGTCACGTACCGGGCGGGCGGACTCGCGCAGGCCGGGGGTCAGCAGGGCGCTCGCCAGCAGGGACGCGGCAGCCATGGCGGTCATCGCCTGCCCGACCGGCAGCGCCTCGGCCACCAGGCCGGCGACGGATGCCCCCACCG
>JBPCOX010000286.1:0-4039 GCA_050999825.1 Mycobacteriales bacterium | reverse complement strand
AAGTTCACCCGGCTGAGCCCGCTTCCCTACCTCGTCTCTTTCACCCTCGTGCCTCCGGTACTGGTGGCGGCCAGCCTGCCCGGGTCGCCGCCGGTGCGCTGGCCGGTGGCCGCGGCGACCGGCGTGCTCGGCGTGTCGGCGCACTTCGCCAACACGGTCGGGGACGAGCAGGCGGACCGGCGTACGGCGGTCAGGGGGCTGCCGCAGCGGCTCGGCCCGCGGCGGTCGATCCTGCTCTCCAGCGGCGCGCTGGTGGTCGGCGGAGTGCTTTTGCGCTTCGGCACGCACCTGCCGTTCTGGAGCTCGCTGGCCGGCGGGGTCGGCATCGTGGTCGGCGTCGCCGGCGGTGTCCTGGCCGCGCGGCGACGCAGCGAGGGTTCCCGCGCGGCGTTTCGGCTCAACCTGGCCGCGACGGGCCTCCTGGTCCTTGCCTTTGTGGGTTCGGGCTCCCGGCTGACGACCGGCTGAGCCGCGTAGGCTGCGGCCGTGTCCGCCCCCCGCCGCACTGTCGGCCGCCTGCTGGCGACGCTGTCCGCCGGCGTACTGGCCGCCGGCTGCGCCGCCGCCACCGCGGGCGGCGGAGCGCCAGACAGGGACGGCGGCCGGGCCCTGCACGCGGTGGTTCCCGACGTCCCCGCCGCCCGGCCGGCCTTCACCCTCACCGACACCGGTGGGCGGGCGTACGACTTCGCCGAGCGCACCCGCGGCCGGGTGACCCTGCTGTTCTGGGGCTACACGGCCTGCGAAGACACCTGCCCGGCGGTGCTGGCCGACATCGCCGCGGCGCTGCGGCGCCAGCCGGAGTCGGTCCGGCACGCGGTCATCGTCGTGTTCGCGACCACCGACCCCCGGCGGGACACACCGCCGGTCGTCCGCCGGTGGCTGGACCGCTTCGACACCTCCTTCGTCGGGCTGACCGGGACGGCGGCACAGCTCGCGGCGGCGCAACGAGCGGCCGGCGTACCGGTCGCGGTTCGCGAGCCGCTGCCCGGCGGCAACTACGCTGTCGACCACTTCGCGGGGGTGACGGCGTACTCCCGCGCCGACCGGGTGGCCGCCGTCTACTCCGCCACCACGACGTCGCGCGACTACGCCGCCGATCTGCCGGTACTGCTCGAGGAGAGCTCGTGAGCCGCCGCCGCCGGGCCGCCCTTGCGCTGCTGGTCGCCCCCCTGCTCGCAGCGTGCGCGGCGGGTCGCGACGCGCAGACCATCAACACGGACACGGTCAACGACGCCGCCGGCGGGGACGTCGGAGCCCTGCAGGTGCGCAACGTCTACCTGGCTGCGCCGGAGACCTCTCTCTACGGCAAAGGCAGCGACGCACCGATGTACCTGACGGTGGCCAACTCCAGCGGCGCCGCGGACACGCTGACCGCGGTGAGCAGTGACGCCGCCGCGTCGGTCAACGTCCTGGCGGGCGGGACGACCAGCGGAGGGGGCGCATCGAGCGCGGGCCCGAGCGGCAACGGCAGTGGCCCGACCGTTTCCGGTGGCTCGGCCTTCCCGCTGGCCGTGCCGAGCGGATCGGCGCTGGCGCTGCGTCCGGACTCCACCCACCTGGTCCTGCAAGGTCTCAACCGCCAGCTGATGCCGGGTCAGTCCGTCCGTGTCACTTTCACCTTCGCCGGCGCGGGGTCCACCACCCTCACGGTGCCCGTGGCGCTTCGCGGGGACGTTGCGGCCTGAGCCGTGCTCAGTGCCCCTGGGCGGCAACCCCGACGATCGCCTTCTCCGCCGCCTCGGGATCCAGGTAGTTCCCCCCGGGCGTGATCGGGCGCATGTCGTCGTCGAGGTCATATCGCAGCGGGATCCCGGTCGGGATGGTGAGGTCCACCACCTCCTCGTCGGGCAGCCCGTCGAGGTGCTTGACCAGCGCGCGCAACGAGTTGCCGTGCGCCGCCACCAGGACGGTCGCGCCGCTGCGCAGGTCCGGAACCAGCGCGTCGTACCAGTAGGGGAGCAGCCGTACGACGACATCCTTCAGGCACTCGGTCAGGGGCAGTACGTCGGAGGGGAGCGCGGCGTAGCGCGGGTCAGCGGCCAACTCGCCGTCGACCGGCAGCGGCGGCGGGGGGATGTCGTAGGACCGGCGCCAGAGCCGGAACTGCTCGTCGCCGAACTCCGCCCGGGTGGCTGCCTTGTCCTTGCCCTGAAGGGCGCCGTAGTGACGCTCGTTGAGCCGCCACGAGCGCCGCACCGGGATCCAGAGCCGGTCGGCCACGTCGAGCGTGATCTCGGCGGTGCGGATCGCCCGGCGGAGGACCGAGGTGTGGGCGACGTCGGGCAGCAGCTGCGACTCGGCCAGCAGCTCACCGCCGCGCCGCGCCTCGGCGGCGCCACGCTCGGACAGCCCGACGTCCACCCAGCCGGTGAACAGGCCCTTGGCGTTCCAGTCGCTCTCGCCGTGACGGAGGAGCACGAGGGTGGCCGTCATGGTCAGGGAGCCTGCCAGACCCAAGTCGGGCGACCCACGGTCAGGGGGCCGGTTAGCGTGGCTCGATGCGCCCTTCCCGGTTGGTGGCCTCGGCCCGCGGCGCCACGGTCGGCGCGGTTCGGGCACAGACCGGCGGCCTCTCGCCGACGTTCTGGTGGCTGTGGGGCGGAACGCTCGTCAACCGGCTGGGCAACTTCGTCGTACCGTTCCTCGCGCTCTACGTGACGCTCGGCCTGGGTCGCTCGCCGGAGTACGCCGGGCTGGTGCTCGCCTGTGCCGGCGCGGGTAGTGCGCTCGGCGCGATCTCGGGTGGCTGGCTGGCCGACCGCGCGGGGCGACGGGCGACGCTCGTCGGCTCGCTGGTCGCAGCCGCAGCCGCGATGCTGGCACTGGGCTGGGTCCGGGGCACCGTGGGGGTGGCGGTTCTCGCCGCGCTGGTCGGCGCCACCAGCCACGCCACCCGACCGGCCATCTCGGCCATGGTCGCCGACGTGGTCGCCGCCGGGGACCGGGTGCGCGCCTACGGGCTGAACTACTGGGCGGCCAACCTGGGCTTCATGGTGGCTCCTGTCGTCAGCGGACTGCTCGCCGCCGTCAGCTGGCGGGCACTGTTCGTCGCCGACGCCATGACCTCCCTAGTCGCGGCCGCGCTGCTGTGGGTGAAGGTTCCGGAGACGGCGCCGGGACGCTCGAAGGAGGAGGCCGCGGAGCTGGTACCCGCCGGAATGATCGATGTGCTCCGCGACCGCACGTTCCTCATGCTGCTCGGCCTCCACGTCGTCTGGGCGAGCCTGCTGCTGCAGTTCTCTGCCACCCTGCCGATCGCGATGGCGACCGACGGACTCGGATCGGCGGCGTACGGCGCGGTCATGGCGTTCGGCGGCGGCGCCGTGGTGCTGCTGCAGCTGCCGATCACCCGGCTGGTCCGCGACTCGCCGGCGTCAGCGGTGCTGGCCGGCGGCACGCTGGTGACCGGGATCGGCTTCGGACTCACCGGCCTGGCGCACGGGCTGGTCCCGTACGCCGCCACCGTTCTGGTCTGGAGCGTGGGCGAGATCGCCTACGTCTCGGTCGTGAGCGCCATGGTGGCCGATCTCGCACCGGTGTCCCTGCGGGGTCGCTACCAGGGGATGTACACCCTGGCCTGGAGCGCGGCTGCGGTGATCGGTCCGGGAGTGGGTGGGCTCGTCCTCGGCCGGCTCGGCGGCGGCTGGCTGTGGGGCGGGTGCGCAGTGGCGGGTGCTCTGGCGGCACTCGGTCAACTCGGCTCGGCCGGCGGCCGCCGGGAGCGGCTCGCCGCGGTCTCGGCCTGACCGGCCCGGGGACTCGCGGTGCTCGCCAAGGAACGACTATCGATGCGGGCTCCGGTCAGCAGGAGTGCAGGCCGGCCGCGTCCCGGCGGCCCGGTCCGATTCGGAATCCGGCGCCAGGTCGTCATCGAGAGCAACCTCGCGCGGCTCGGCGAAGCGCGCGAAAGCGGCCAGGTTCGCGGTGCTCTCGCCTCGCTTGCGCCGCCACTCCCACTCCCTGCGGATCGAGGCGGCGAAGCCGATCTCCAGCACCGTGTTGAAGCTCTCGTCCGAGTAGGTGAGCACGCAGCCCA
>JBPCOX010000056.1:0-11258 GCA_050999825.1 Mycobacteriales bacterium | reverse complement strand
TGGTGGAGACCAACATCGTGCCGCTGGACCTCGGCAAGGCGCGGTACGACGGTCCGACGCTGGCCGCCCTCGCCAAGGCCGACGGCGTACTGCTGTCCGTCGTCGGGCCGCGACGCGGGCGGCTCGCCACCTATCTGGGGGTGGACGATGCGGCGGTCGACCGGGCCGCCGAGGTGGTGGCGCGAGCGTTGGGCTGAGACGCTGTGGACCTAGCGGAAGCGTTACATGTACCTACCCTCCGGTCCGGGTCCCGTCGGTTCCGCGTCGGACATCACTGGTCGGGTAGCAGATCGCGGGTCAGGTCCGACCTAGGCCAGGAGTGAAGCCAGTGACATCCCCCGATCAAGTGACCGGTACGGCCCGCGAGGAGACCTCCGCGGTCGCGGGCACCGCGGCGGAGGAGACCAAGGCGGTGGCCGGCACTGCAAAGGACCAGGCCGGCGCGGTCGCCTCGACCACCGCCCAGGCAGCCGGCGAGGTGAAGGACACGGCCAAGGAGCAGGCCGGTGTAGTGGCCGACGAGACCAAGCAGCAGGTGGGCAACGTCGTCAGTGAGCTGCGCGGGCAGGTGTCCGCGCAGTCCGAGGCCCAGACCCGACGGGCGGTAGGCGGACTGCGCAGCATCGCCGACCAGGTCCGCGACCTGGCCGAGGGCAAGTCGCCGCAGTCGGGTCAGGTAGCGGACTTCCTGCGTCAGGTCGCCGACAGGGTGCAGCGGATCGCCGGGCAGGTCGAGTCGCAGGGTCCTGCGGGCCTCCTCGATCAGGCCCGCGACTTCGCCCGCCGCCGGCCGGGTGGGTTCCTGGCCAGTGCGGCTCTCGCCGGTGCTGCCGCCGGGCGGATGGCGAAGGGCGCCTCGGCCGGCGGGTCTAGCGACTCGCCTTCGACGTACCGCCCGGAGACTATGAGTCCGACGGGAACCGACACCACGATGACCACGCCGTCCTACGACTACGGCACCGGTGCTGGTACGCCGCTCCAGGCGGACCCAAGCGACTCGTTCTACGTCCAGCCCACGGGCGACGCGCTCCCTTACTCCGCCGAGTACGGCGACCCCAACCCGACGGCCGTCGACTACGAGACCGACCCCGCCTACCGGTCCGGTTCCGCGGGCTCGGACGCAGGGAGGATCTGAGTGTCGGAGCGCATCGACGGTTACGCGAGCCCCTCGGAGGGCTTCTCCACCGAGCCCGACCCTGCCTCGGCCAGCGTTGGCGAGCTCATCGGTGAGGCGGCGTCCGACCTCTCCAGGCTCATGCGGCTCGAGCTCGAGCTCGCCAAGGCTGAGGTCAAGGAGGAGGTCAAGAAGGCCGGCAAGGGCGCCGGCCTGCTCGGCGCCGCCGGCCTGGCCGGTTACTTCGTGCTGCTCTTCCTGTCCCTCACCCTGATGTTCGCCCTGGACAGCTTCATGCCGATCGGCTGGGCCGCGTTGATCGTGGCCGTCCTGTGGGCGATCGTCGGGGCGATCGCGTTCAGCCGGGGCCGCGCCCAGATGAAGACGGTCTCGCCAAGGCCGGAGCAGACCATCGAGACCCTCAAGGAGGACGCGCAGTGGGCAAAGCACCCGACGAGATAAGGGCCGAGATCGAGCAGACCCGCGCCGAGCTGACAACGGACGTGGACATGCTGGCCGAGAAGGTCAGTCCCGCCCGAGTGGTCGAGCGTCGGGTCGACGCCACCAAGCAGGCGGTCACCGACCTCAAGGAGAAGGTCATGGGTAAGACGTCCGACGTCACCTCGTCAGCCAGCGACAAGACCTCCGGGCTGACCGGCGGCGTGAGCTCCGCTGCCTCTTCGGCCGGCCAGACGGTCTCCTCGGCGCCGCAGCAGGTGAAGCAGAAGGCTCAGGGCAACCCGATGGCGGCCGGTCTGGTGGCCTTCGGCATGGGCTGGCTGGCCTCGTCGCTGTTCCCGGCGACGCAGGCCGAGCAGCAGATGGCGGAGACGCTCAAGGAGAAGGCCAAGCCGCTGGCCGAGCCGGTCAAGAGCGAGCTGTCCTCGGTCGCCGCCGAGATGAAGGACAACCTGGCGCAGCCGGTGCAGGAAGCGGTCAGCTCGGTGAAGGAGACCGCGACCGACGCCGCCAGCTCGGTCAAGGACACCGCGACCCTGTCGGCGATGGACGTCAAGGACCACGCCCAGGAGGCGGCGGGCACGGTGCAGGATCACGCGACCGACTCCGCCGCCACCGTCCAGGGACAGGCGAGCTCATCGGCTGCCACGGTCAAGGACGCTGGCTCGAGCCCCTCACCGGGCAGCAGCGGCGGTTCGACCTCGAGCTACCCGTTGTACGACGACGACCCCCTCGGTGCCGGAACGACCGGGGCCGGTCAGGACGAGACGTTCACGGTGCCGCCGTCGCCGTACGGCCAGGGCAACGAGAGCGACCGCCCAGGCGGTGGGACGACGTACTGACCTGAGGCGTCTGCCGAAGGGCCGCTCCCGGCAAGGGGCGGCCCTTCGGCCTTGCCGGGTCTCACCGGTCGCGTAGGGACTTCAGCACGGCGATGTCGCGGGCGTGGTCCGCCGCCTTACCGGGCGTCTCCACGATCACCGGTACGTCCCGGGTCGCCGGATGGCGGAAGAGCTCGGCGAACGGGTCGACGCCGATCCGGCCCGCCCCGATCGAGGCATGCCGGTCGCGGCCGGAGCCGACCGGGTCCTTGGAGTCGTTCGCGTGCACCAGCCGGAGCCGGCCGCGGCCGACCGCCTTAACCAGGGCACTCAGCGTCGCCCTGACCCCGCCGGGCGCTGCCAGGTCGTGCCCGGCGGCGAACGCGTGGCAGGTGTCCAGGCAGACCCCGAGCCGGGGGTGGTGGTCGAGCGCGGCGAAGTAGGAGGCCAGCTCGTCAACGGTGCCCGCGAGGGGCTGGCCACCGCCGGCCATCGGCTCCACCAGGAGCATGGGGTCCTCCGGCGTCAGCGCGTCGAGCAGGGGCAGCAGGGACTCCCGTAGCAGCCGCAGCGCGGGCTCGCGTCCGCCGGACACCGCCGAGCCTGCGTGCACGACCACCCCGAGTGCGCCCAGTCGAGCGCCGCGGGCCACCGCGGCTCTTACCGACTGCACGGATCGACGGCGGGTCGCCTCGGTGGGGGAGGCGAAGTTCACCAGGTACGGCGCATGCACGAAGACCCGGATCCGCGCCTGGGCACACGCGGTGCGAAACGCTTCGTCCCGGGCCGGATCTCCCGTCGCAGGGGCCCACGCCCTCGGGTTGGAGACGAAGAGCTGAACGGCCTCGGCGCCCACCTCCCGGGCGTAGCCGAGCCCACCCGCCGATCCAGGCGCAAGCAGACCGGCTCCGACGAAGACGTGGCCCCCGACCGGGGAGGGCTTACGGGGTGGCACCTGCTGGACGCTAGAAGACGGAGAGCGTGACCGTGGTGCCGTGTGCCGCCATGCCGTCTCCGGTTGGCGACTGGGCCAGCACCCGGCCGGGCCCGAAAGGCACCGAGATGACCTTGACGCGGAACCCGGCCGCGAGCAGGGTGGCCCGCGCCCTTCCGACCGGCAGGTCCACGACCGCCGGCACCCGGAACAGCTCCGGTCCCTTGGAGACCTGCAGGGTCACCGTGGTGCCCGGTGCCGCCGTACGCCGGTCCGCGGCGATGACCGAGTCTTTGGGGATCGTGTCGCTGTAGGCGTCGGTGGTGGCGACCCGCAAGCCGGCGGCGCGCAGGAGCGCGGTGGCGGTCGGGACGTCCTTGCCGGTGACCGGCGGCACCGCGACCGGCTTGGGCCCGCGGCTCACGACGAGCGTCACGGCGCTGCCCGGCCGAAGCCGTGCTCCCGGCCCCGGCGTGGTGCGGGTCACCCTGCCGGCCGCCACCGCGGAGTACTCGGCGGGTCCGGACACCGCCCGCAGCCGCCGTGCCTCCAGAGCAGCGGTGGCGGTAGGGACGTCCATGCCGGCCAGCTGCGGTACGGCGTAGAGCTCCGCTCCCTTGGACAGCGCCACCATCACGCGCCGGCCGCGGACCAGGCGTCGGCCAGCGTCGGGGGACTCCGCCGCCACCATGCCGGCGGGGATCGTCTGGCTGAACACCTCCGGCGTGAACTGCACCTTGAGGCCGGCCGAGTGCAGCTTGGCGACGGCGGCGGCGCTGTCGAGCCTGAGCAGCGGCGGCACCGAGGTGTAGCGGCCGGCCCCGAACCACCAACCGGCCCCCGCGGCGCCCAGCACGAGCAACGCGACGAGTGCCGCGACCAGCCTGCCGCCACGCCGCCGTCGCGGGGCGGAGACGGCAACTGAGCCCGCCGAGCGTTCCTCGACGCGTTCGACACGTGGCACCACCACGGTGTCGCGCAGATCCACTCCGCCGCTCCCGGCCGGCCCGGGTCGGGTGCGGAGCAGTTCGGTCCGAAAGGCGCGGGCGGTGGGGAACCGGGCGGCCGGGTCCCGCCGGGTCGCCTGCCGCACCAGCGCGTCCAGCGCCGGCGGCACCGACCGGATCACCGCCGAAGGTGGCGCGACGTCCTCGTGCACGTGTCGGTAGGCGACCGCCAGGGCGGTCTCCCCGACGTGGGGCGGGGTGCCGGTCAGTAGCTCGTAGAGGAGGATGCCGGCGGCGTAGACGTCGCTGCGGGCGTCGGAGCTGCCGCGCTCGACCTGCTCGGGGGCTAGGTAGCCGACGGTGCCCATGAGCAGTCCGGTGGTCGCGGTTAGGTTGGCGGCCTCGACCGCGCGGGGGAGGCCGAAATCGGCGACCTTCACCCGGCCGTCGGAGGCAAGCAGGACGTTCTCCGGCTTGATGTCGCGGTGCACCAGGCCGGCGGCGTGGGCGGCCTCGAGGGCGGCCAGCACGGGCTCCAGGACATCGAGTGCCTGCGTGGGGGAGAGCCGGCCGCGCTCGTGCAGGAGGTCGCGCAGCGTGCGCCCGGCGACGTATTCCATCACGAGGAACACCGAGCCGGCGTCGGCCCCTTGGTCGTAGACCGGGACGACGTTGGGATGCGAGAGCCGCGCGGCCGCCTTCGCCTCGCGGATGAAGCGGGCGACGAACGCCTCGTCGTCGGCGAGCGCCGGGTGCATCACCTTGACCGCAACCCGCCGGTCGAGCCGGATGTCGAGCGCCGTGTAGACCGTCGCCATGCCGCCCCGCGCCAGCCGGGCCTGGACTCGGTACCTGCCGTCCAGCAGCGCACCCACGAGCGGATCGGTCAGGGTGTCCACGATCGCCGATCCTAAGGTTGTCCGAAGCCGGTCAGCGGTTGGCGCCGCCGTACGGCCGACGCCCGCTCACCGGCCGGCGGCGAAGGAGGCGCGCAGCCGCAGCACGCTGGCGACATAGACCTTGGTGTCGGCGTACATGCCACGCGATCGGACCGAGCCCAGCCCCTGGTAGTAGCCGGCGACCGCCTGGTCGACCGGCGCGGCGTTCAGGAGCTGGTCGAGCAGGGCCACCCCGGCGGTCACGTTGTCCCGGGCGTCGAAGAGGTCGAGGCGGCGGTGTACGACGTAGTCGGAGATGTAACGGCCGGTCGAGGGCAGGACCTGCATGGCGCCGATCGCGTCGGCCGGGGACACCACGCCCTGCTGGAAGCCCGACTCCTGGTAGCCCACGGCCAGGGCGAGGTTCACGTCGACGCCGTACCGCCTGGCGGTGGCGACGACCAGCGCCCGCACGGTTGCCTTCGAGGGGACGGCCCGGCGTGCCAGGACCGCCCGGTCGCGGGCGGCCGCGGCGGTGACCGCCGGCGGGTAGCTGCGCTGCACCGGCGCTGCGGGCGTCACCTTGGGCTTCGGAACGGGCACGAGGACGACCAGCCGCTGGTCGATGAGCACCAGCCGGGACGACCGCAGGGAGTTGCGCTGCGCGATCCAGGTCGGGCTGTTGTGGTACCGGCGCGCGATCCCGATCAACGTGTCGCCCGGGCGTACGACGTAGGTCGCCTCTCGCATCGCCGGTCCCGGCGGGGGAGGTGGAACGGGCACCCGCAGCATCTTGCCGGCGTAGATGATGTTTCCGTTTCCGGGGAGCTTGTTGAGCGCGACGAGCTGCGCGACGGTGGTGTGGTAGCGCCGGGCGATCTCGGTCACCGTGTCGCCGCGGTTGATGCGGATCGTCGTCCATCCCGGCGCGCCGGCACTGATGACGGCACCCAGCAGCAGCGGCACGCCGGTTCGGCGCAGCAGGCTGCGGGTCGGGGGGAGCGGACGCATGAGAGTCCTAGGGGGTCGCCGCCCGGACGGGAGAGCCAGGCGCGGAGGCGCTGCGGCGTATGCCGCCCGGGCAGACTAGGCGCGGTGTGACTGCTGTGACAAGTGATGCCGATGTGACGACTGCGCGCGAACCTCGCCGCAGCGCGCCGTCAGGAGGCGATCCGGACCTCGACATGCTCGCTGAGCACCCGGGTGTGGAAGACCGGCTGCGGCGCGGTGGCCGGCCCGTGCACGACCGTCCCGTCGGTCAGCCGGAAAGTGCTGCCGTGCCAGGGACATACCACGCAAGGTCCGTCCTCCTGAACGAGCTGGCCCTCCGACAGGGGTCCGGACAGGTGGCTGCACTGTTCGGCGATAGCGTGCACCTGCCCTCCCCGGCGGAGCAGCAGCACCGGGACGGTGCCCACATCACGTCGGATCAGCTTGCCGTCCGGCAGCTCGTCCAGCCGACCGACGTCGGTCCAGTCGGTCGGCGCCACGTCCGGCAGCTGGGCGTTGTGGTTGGCGCCGGCCGCCCGCCGGTAGGACAGGTGACCGCCGATCACGCCGCCGACCGTCGCGCTGGTCAGGCCGGCGAGGGCCAGCATCTTGCCGCGGGCTCGCCGACCGCGCAGGCGCGCCCATAGGGAGGCGCCGTAGAGCCCCACGGCGGTCAGGTTGGCCGTGGCGTGCACCAGTCCGGTCCGGGCCTCGGCGGGGTTGAGCGCCGACCAGTCGGTATAACCAGCGGCGGCAGCCGGTACGGCGCTCGCCATGCCGGTGCCGATGAGCAGCGGAACGGTGGCACCGGTCCTGGGCACGAAGTCGAGGATCGCCGCCGACGACCAGGCCCCGATTGGTATCTGCACGAGGACGGGATGCAGCGGATGGCCGAGCCACACTCCGTGCAGCAGGTCGCGAACGTCCTGGGTCGCGGTGATCTGCTGCACCAGCCGACGCATCCGGGCGGCGAGCGGGTCCAGGCCTGAGAGCTGCTCCAGGCGGTCAAGAGAATCGAAGGGCTGCATGAGCGGGCCTCTCGGGGGCGGGTGCCGGACGCGACGGCGGCCAGCGTAGCGGCGTCGGCTCGTCAGTCGAGGTCGGCCAGCCCCTCCATCGGTGACGAGGCCTGCGCGTGGCGGCGGCGGGGGATCCGACCGGCGCGACGGGCCAGCCGGCCCGCCTCGACGCCGTGCGCCATGGCCGCCGCCATCCGAGCTGGCGACTCCGCCCGGGTCACCGCCGAGGCGAGCAGTACGGCGTCGCAGCCGAGCTCCATCGCGAGCGCGGCGTCAGAAGCGGTGCCCACCCCGGCGTCGAGGATCACCGGCACCGAGGCCGCCGCGACGATGAGGGAGAGGTTGTGCGGGTTGCGGATGCCCAGCCCGCTGCCGATGGGCGAGCCCAGCGGCATCACCGCCGCACAGCCCAGTGACTCCAGCCGGCGGGCGAGCACCGGGTCGTCGTTGGTGTAGGGCAGCACGGTGAACCCGTCGTCCACCAGCTTCTCGGCGGCCGCCAGCAGCTCGACCGCGTCCGGCAGCAGGGTGCGGTCATCCGCGATGACCTCCAGCTTCACCCAGTCCGTCTGCAGCGCCTCACGGGCCAGCTGCGCGGTGAGGACGGCGTCCCGCGCGGTGAAGCAGCCAGCGGTGTTGGGCAGGACCCGGATGCCGAGCCGGGCGAGGACGTCGAGCACCGAGCCGCGTCCGGTGGCGTCCACCCGCCGCATCGCCACCGTGGCGAGCTCGGTGCCGGAGGCCACCAATGCGGCCTCCATCGCATCGAGGCTCGGCGCCCCGCCCGTGCCGAGCAACAGTCGGGAGTGCAGCGTCGTACCGCCGATGACCAGCGGATCGTCCACGTCAGCCTCCCGGCACCGCGGTGAGGACCTCCACCGAGTCGCCGTCGGCCAGCTGCCGGGCCCGCCAGTCGCTGCGCGGAACCACCTCGCCGTTGACGGCGACCGCCGTACCGGTTGCGCCCGCACCGAGCGAGACGATCACTGCACCGACCGCGGTGCCCGGTGCCAGCGATCGAAGCTCGCCGTTGAGGGTGATCGTCACGACGCCACCGCCGGCGCGAAGCGCTGCGGCGAGAACGGCGCAGTGAGCTCGGGGGCGTCGCCGGTGCTCAGCAGCGTGGCCACCGCGTCGGCGGTGACCGGGGTCAGCAGTACGCCGTTGCGGTAGTGCCCGGTGGCCAGCACCAGCCCATCGAGGTTCGTGCGGCCGATCAGCGGGGCGTTGTCCGGCGAGCCTGGTCGCAGCCCGGCGTGGCACTCGACCAGCTCGAGCTCCGCGAGAGCCGGCAGGATCGCGCCGGCGTTGCGGAGCAGCTCGTACACGGCGCCGGCCCGCACCGTCGTGTCGAAGCCCTGCTCCTCCACCGTGCCGCCGACCACCACCTCGCCATCGGCTCGCGGTACGACATAGACGAACGTGCCGGCGACGACTCCGCGCACGATCCGCTGCAGGAACGGTGCGCCGTCCGGTGTCCGCAGCCGCAGGATCTGGCCCTTGACCGGTCGCACCGGCGGGACGACCGCGGTGGGGAGCCCGCCGAGCTGGCCGGACCAGCAGCCGGCCGCCAGCACCACCGTGTCGGCTGCGAGGAGCTCGCCGTCGGCCAGCCGTACGCCGGTCGCGCGGTCGGCCTCGACGACGAGCTCGGTGGCAGCGCAGCGGCGTAGCGTCACGCCAGCGCGCTCCGCGGCGACCTGCAGCGCCGCGCAGAGGCGACGGTTGTCCACCTGGTGGTCCCCCGCCACCAGCAGCCCAGCCCGCACGCCGGGCGCCAACAGGGGCTCCTCGGCCCGGGTCTCCCGGCTGTCGAGCAGCTGGGCGGTCAGGCCCAGCCGACCCAGGAAGTCATGGTGAGCGGCCAGCACGGCGCGGTCGCCGCTGTCGAACGCCACCGCCAAGGTGCCGGTGGTGCGGTAACCGACGTCGTGACCCGACGCCGACTCCACCTCCTCGACGAAGGAGGGGTAGCGGCGACCGGCCGCGAGGTTGAGCGCGAGCAGCCGTTCCTCGCCGTAGTGCGCTTCGGTGGCCGGGGCCAGCATGCCGGCCGCGGCGTACGACGAACCGTTGCAGGGAGCGGGGTCCGCGACCGTGACGGACAGGCCGGCGGCCGCCACCCGCCAGCCGATGGACAGCCCGATCAGGCCACCGCCGACGACAACGACGTCGCTGCTCACCGGCGTACGCCTCCTCCCGCCGCGCCCGGGAACGGAGCCAGCCGTGGACGTCTCCCTGCGCCGGCATTATCCGGATCAGGTTCGACGGTCGGGGGCTGGCAGCCCGCCCTCTCAGCCTGGTCCGCACCAGGCTCCCGCGCGAGGGTTCAGCCTACGCCGGGCTCCCGTCCGGTTGCCGGCCGGTGATGCCGAGCAGCCGGTCCTGCAGGGGAGCGTCCTCCGGCACGTCGACCCGAGCCGCGAAGACGCCGATCGCGCGCCACTCCTCGGCGTGTGGGCTGATCTCCTCCCACAAGCCCTGCACCAGGTCGTCCGGGAGCCTCGTGTCGGCACCGATCACCTTGGCGATGTCGTGTGCGCGCACGCCACGGAACCCGTTGATCTGCCAGAGGTACTCGCGAGCGGGGAAGTTCCCGAAGGAGCAGTGAACGGTCCGCTCGGGGTCCTCCAGTGCTCGAGCGGCTGCGCAGGCCTTCTCGACGATCGCCGTGAAGCTGGCCTTCGGGTCCTCACCGAGCAGGTCGCCGTCGAACTTGTCGTTGCCGGCGTCCGCCATGGTCTTTCCGGCCAGCATGTCGGGCACCCACGCGTCGTCGTAGGCGTGGTAGTTGATGATCTCGCGCAGCTTCACCGGGGCGTCGTCGCGCCGCTGGAAGTCGGCCGGCATCGACATGTCCCACTGGTCGTCGCGGATCTGGCCGACCACCCGGTTGAGCGCCTGGTCGGCAAGCACGAAGACGTCTTGCTCGCGCATCTCACCCCTCCTCAGCGATCCAGTAGTGACTCACCGGCACACCGCCATGCCGACGTGGCCGGTGATGCGGAAGGCACCGTCCCGGAATACGGCCTGGGCCGTCAACCCCTCCGTAGCCAGTAGCACGCTCCTCCACCCCACATGCCCAGGCAGGTGGGGCTCGACGACGGGCCGCATGCTGTCGATGTAGGCGACCACCGCGCCCACCTCCGGTACGACGATCTCGGTGCGCCACTCAGTGACCTCCACCGAATCGAAGTGGCGCCCCAGGATCGGCGCCATCGCGTCGAGCGAGAAGTCGTGGTGGGGACCGAAGTTCCTAACGGCAGGAGCACCGGCCGCGACGAGAGAACGGCTCAGCAGGTCCTCGATCTCCGGCTTGTCGTCGCGCGCGTTGGTGGCGACGAGGACCATCCCGCCTGGGCGAACCGTCCGGCGCAGCTCGGCGACCCCCCGAGCCGGTTCGGGCAGGTGGTAGAGCATGTGCATGGCCAGCGCGGCGTCGACCGCGCCGTCGGCCAGCGGAAGCGCGGCGGCATCGGCGGCCACCAGAGCCCGATGTCCGGTCGACACGTGGCCGCTGGTGAGCATGCCGGTGGACAGGTCGACCCCGAGGACCCGCAGGTCCGGCCGCTCGTGCGCGAAGCGTGCGACGTACGCGCCGTTGCCGCAGCCCACGTCAGCGACGACTCCGGTCATGCCGCGCAGCGCGGTGAGCGCGTGTCCCGGCATGTCGACCGGGTGCCGCAGCCAGCGGTAGATCGACTGCCGCGCAGCCAGCCCGGCGTCGGTGCGGTAGAGCGAGTCGAGCACCACCGGGTCGCTGGCCGTCATGGCGTGGCACCTTACGGTGGGACCGTGACAGAAGACCCGTCCAACGCCGCCGTCGAGGGCGACGGGAGCTATGCGCCGGTCGGGCGTACGACGGCGACGCGGCATCGCGAGCGGGTGCGCTACGACCGGGAGACGGTCCACGGCGTACTCGACGAAGCCCTGCTGTGCTCGGTCGGCTTCGTCGTCGAAGGACGGCCGGTCGTGCTGCCGATGCTGCAGGCGCGGGTGGGGGAGACGCTCTACCTGCACGGGTCGACCGGTAGCTGGATGCGCGGAGCGGCGGCGGATGGCACCGAGGTGTGCGTGACGGTCACGGTCGTCGACG
>JBPCOX010000195.1:0-2723 GCA_050999825.1 Mycobacteriales bacterium | reverse complement strand
GCGTCGGCTGCGACACTGGCCGGCAGTCGACCGAGGAGACCCTGATGGGGTTCAAGAAGTCGCGGCTCGGACCGCGGATCGCCGCCGCGGCCCGCTCGGGGGAGCGCTACGGCGATGTGCACGTCTTCCTCGGGGGCACCGGCGCGGTGGGCGGCACCGCCGTTCTGGAGCTTCTCACGATCTACGAGGAGATGTTCTCGATCGCCGCCCCGGCGGCGGACGACGTCCCGGTTCTCGTGGCGACCGGCACCAGCAAGGACGAGATCGCGGCCTTCACCCGGCGGCTGTTCCGTTTCCAGGAGTCGCGTCATGGGAGCGCCTCGCTGCCCGAGCGGGTCCGCAACGGCTACCTCACCCACAGCGGGATCTACATCGCCCTCGAGCGCTTCGCGGTGACGGCCCTGCCTGCGCTGGCCGGGGTGACGGCGCTGCCCGTGGAGGGGCGCCCGGCCGGCGTGGAGGCGGCGCTGGCCGCGATGGGCGCCGCAGCCGGCTCCTCGCCGGCGGAGCTTTCCGCCGCTCTGGCGGCCGCCGTGCCGACCGATCCCTTCAGCGGCTTTCTGGCCGGCTACCTGCGCCAGCATCCCTCTCCGCGAGGGACCGAGCGCTTCCGCTCGGTCGTGGTCGGCATCCCGATCCCCAGCCTCCTCGCCTACCACGAGCGGGCGCTCGACCTCGTGGTGACGCAGGTTCCGTCGTTGCGAGCGGCGGCCGACCGGCTCAAGGAGCGCTTCCTCGACCTGCTTCGGGACGATCTCGTGCGCGTCCGCACCGTGCTCGCCGACTCCCTCGTGGTCGCCCACACCACCGGCGTGGGCGGCATGTACGACCAGGACGAGGCCGGCAACGTCTCCATCCGGCTCGGCTTCGCGCACAGCGCCGCCGACCAGCGGCTCGCCGCCAAGCAGCAGTACGCCGAGAACCTCACCCGTCGGTACGGCGCTGCCGGGATCTCCATGCTCATCACCGCCGCCGCGATCGGCATCGACGAGGTGCGCATCCGGGAGCGGGTGCCGATGCACGGGGCGCTGCAGGCCAAGCTGTTCGACTTTCCGGCCGAGCTCTATCCCGGCTCCCGCGGCAGCAGCGGACCGTCGGCGCCCGCGTCCGGCGGGCGCAGCCGTCAGTTCCTCGCCGCCCACCGTCCGGTCACCATTGCACTCGACGACCCGGACCCCGGACCGGTGCGACTCGACAGAGGGGAGTCGCTGCGGCCGTCGTACACCCTGCGCAGCGGCGAGAACGGCTTTGCCAGCGTGGCCAACGTGGACGCGCTCTACCGGGTGATGCGGGTGGCCTCCGCCGCCGAGCTCGGGCTCGTGCTGGCCACCGTCGCGCTCTTCGGCGACGACCCGGTCTCGCCCTGGTTCCGCGACTCGGTCTGCTACTACACCGAGACGGACAACTCCCGACAGGTGCTCGACTTCCTCGCCCAGCCGCGGCTGCGCTCGGCGCAGCTGACCGGGCTCGACCCGATGGCGCTGCAGGACCTCGGCTCGGCCAAGCACCAGGGCGAGCTGCACACGCTGAGCCTGCTGATCCTGCTGCACCGGCTGCGCACGCTCGACGTCAACGCGATCGACCCGTACGTCGACGTCGAGCGCTTCGACCCGGACGCCTTCCTCATCGCCCACAGCTCGGCGCTGACCTTCGAGGACGTCGTGTCCTGGGAGCTCGAGCCGCTGGCGAGCGAGCTGCGCATGCTGGTGTGCGCGGAGACGGCCGAGGAGCTGGAGGGCCTGCTCACCGCGGCCGGCCCCGAGCTGTTCCCGGCGCAGGCCAGGGCGCGGCGACTCGTGCTCGGGCGGGTCCTGCAGGCCGCGTGGACGGTGCCCTCGCTCGGCTCGCCCGTCGTCTACGAGGACGGCGGGACGGCGTTCGTTCGGGCCGGCTACTACCTCGCCCCTCTCGAGGCGCTGATGTCGGAGCGCACCTCGCTGCGCGACGCCGTACAGAAGCTGCACAAGGACAGCGGCAACCCCTGCTCCTACGACGTCTACCGCGACTTCCACCTCTGCGTCGGAGGCTTCGTCGACCTGCGCCCGCACGCGATCCTCGCCTCGGCGGGCAACGACTCCGAGGACCTGTCGGATCGGGTGGCGACGTACACCTCCGACGTGGAGCTGCGCCGGGGCCTGGCGGACCTGGAGCCGTATTCGTCCTTCACCACCTGCGGACTGCTCGCGGTCCTGTTCCGGCTGCGGGCGCTCTACCGCCTGCTGCAGGAGGGGATGATCGAGACCGGCACGCTCCAGACCTTCCGCTGGCAGGTGCCCCGCGAGCAGGGACGGCTGATCCTGCTGCCCGGCATGGTCGAGGCGCTGCGGATGGTCTCGGAGGGGTTGGAGAAGACCACCGGGAGCGAGCGGCTGGACGGGATCTGGGGCTACGAGCGGCGCGCCGTACCGGACCGCCGCGGCACCATTCCGGGACTGACACAGCTACCCGCCGACCGGGCCGGTACCGACCAGGCGGGTACCGACCGGTCCGGTGCAGCCGGCTGACGGTCAGGCCGCCGGAGTGTCGAGCACGGCCTCGATCTCGAGCGTGATCGCCACCTTGTCGCTGACGACCACGCCGCCGCCCTCGATGGCTGCGTTCCAGTTGACACCGAAGTCCTTGCGGTTGATCTCACCGGTGGCGCTGAAGCCGACCCGGGTGCCGCCGTAGGCGTCCGGGCCGAAGCCGTTGACCTCGAGGGTGAGCGGGACGTCCTTGGTCAC
>JBPCOX010000189.1:0-3011 GCA_050999825.1 Mycobacteriales bacterium | reverse complement strand
GCCGCCGACCGGCCCGTCCTGGACCAGCGCGACCGAGCGATGCATCCGGGCGGCGGTGCGGGCGGCGGCCATCCCCGCGGCGCCGCCGCCAATTGCGATCAGGTCGTAGTCCACGAGTCGGGAACCCTCTGATTGCGCGTCGCCCTTCCCCGGCCGGCCAGACGTATGCCCGCTGCGGTGGAATGACGGTGGACCCCGACCGGGTTTCGCAAGCTGTGGGGGCCGCCGTGACCGCCATGATTCCGGGACGGGAAGGGTCCCGGCCGGCGTTCGGGTTCCCAGTTCGAATCAGAAGAGGAGGGCTCGATGGCCGAGACCGTGGATGTCGTCGTGATCGGCCTTGGTCCCGGCGGCGAGGAAGTCGCTGGCCGGCTGGCCGAGGCCGGGCTCGAGGTCATCGGTGTGGAGCGGGAGCTGGTCGGAGGCGAGTGCCCGTACTGGGGCTGCGTCCCCAGCAAGATGATGATCCGCGCGGCCAACCTGCTTGCCGAGGCCCGCCGCATCCCGGGCATGGCCGGCGACGTCGACGTACGACCGGACTACACGCCCGTCGCCCAGCGCATCCGCGACGAGGCCACCGACGACTGGGACGACACCGTCGCGGTGGACCGGCTGGTCGGCAAGGGCGGCCGGTTCGTTCGCGGAAGTGCCCGCATCACCGGGCCTAGCGAGGTCGCCGTCGGGGACGAGGTGTTCGCGGCTCGCCGGGGCATCGTCGTCGCGACCGGAACCATTCCGAGCGTGCCGCCGGTCGAGGGGCTGCCTGCCACGCCGTACTGGACAAACCACGATGCAATCGAGGCCAAGGAGCCGCCGGCGTCGCTCCTGGTGCTCGGTGGCGGGGCCGTCGGGCTCGAGCTCGCGCAGTCCTTCGCCCGGTTCGGGACCTCGGTCACCGTCGTCGAGGCCGCGCCGCGGCTCCTGCCCATGGAGGAACCCGAGGCGGGTGCGTTGCTCGCCGACGTACTGACCCGGGAAGGCCTCACGATCCGCACCCGCGCCAGCGTCGCGAGCGCTCACCACGACGGTGAGTGGTTCACCCTGACCGTCGACGGAGAGCCGCTGTACGCCGACGAGCTGCTCGTCGCCACGGGACGCCGCGCTCAGCTCGCGGAGCTGGGTCTGGACACCGTCGGCATCGACCCCACCCGCCGGTGGCTCGACACCGACGAACGCCAGCGGGCCGGCGACGGGATATGGGCGGTCGGCGATATCACCGGCAAGGGCGCGTTCACCCACGTCGCCATGTACCAGGCCGCGATCGCCGTGCGCGCCATTCTCGGCCAGGACGGGACGCCGGCCGACTACCGCGCGGTGCCCCGGGTCACCTTCACCGACCCCGAGATCGGTGCGGTCGGCCTCACCGAGGCGCAGGCTCGGGAAGCGGGGCTGTCGGTAGGCACCGGCCTCGCGCAGCTGCCCTCGTCGGCTCGCGGCTGGATCCACAAGGCCGGCAACGAGGGCTTCATCAAGCTCGTCCAGGACGCGGGCCGCGGCGTACTGGTGGGTGCGACGAGCGCCGGCCCAGCTGGCGGGGAAGTGCTCGGTGCCCTTGCCGTTGCGGTGCACGCCCGGGTCCCCACCGCCACGCTCGCCGACATGATCTACGCGTACCCGACGTTCCATCGGGCGATCGAGGACGCGCTGCGGGACCTGCATCGGGAGTAGGGCCAGGTGCCGTGGCCGACGGGTGCCGGCACGGGGTCAAGGGGCCGGCGCCGCCGCCCACCGGTTCGGTGTTCCGCGGTCGTTCAGGCGGCTCGGGCAGCGAGTGGGCGGTCGGTCGCGAACGAGGGACCGGCCACCTTCAGGGCGACGACAGCGCCGAGCACGAGCCCGAAGAGCAGATGCTCGATCGTGAACGTGCCCCAGCCGACCATCGTCGGCATGTCCGAGATGGGCTTCCCGCCGCCGAAGAGGCCGGCGACGATCGGCAACCCGATGAAGGCGTTGAGCACCATCACGAGCAGTCCGAACGCGGCGCCAGCCGCGACCGTCACCGTCCTGGCCGGCCGGATCCAGCCCACCAACGCACCGAAGACGCCGCCGGCGACCGCTCCCGTCATCATGTGGACGATCAGGCCCACGATCGCCGGTCCTGCGGCGAAGTAGATGCTGTCGCCGTGGGCGGCCTGCCCCATGGAGGTCATCATCGCCGTCGGGGAGATGAACGCCGAAGCGATGTGGTACAGCGGCGTGAAGAACCCGACGTCCTTCACGGCCGCGCTGACGGCCATCGCGTACATGGCCATCACCACGGCGCCCAGAACTCCCCCGACGACCCCGACGGTCGCGCCGCGTTGCAGGGCCGCTCGGTGCCGCTCCAGGTGTGCCGACATGGGCAGGACTCCTTCCGGTTCGATTCCGGCCGCGGGCGCGACCGGGCTCGAAACCCGGAGTCCGGCTCCTGGGCTTCCCGTCTGCCGACCAGTGGAATGGTGAGCGTGCGCGGGCGGGTTCCCCTCGGGTGAGCGACGTGACCGACGTGACCTACGCCGCCGCATTCGCCGGCGGTGTCGTGTCCTTCCTGTCGCCGTGCGTGCTGCCGCTGGTGCCGGCGTACCTGTCGATCATCACCGGGCTCGACGTCGCGACGGTGCAGGCCGGCCATCGGCGACACCTGCTGCGGATCTCGCGGGACACCGGCCTGTTCGTGCTCGGGTTCGGCACCGTCTTCGTCCTGCTGGGACTGTCGGCCAGCGCCGCCGGCAACCTGCTGTTCCGCAACCAGGCAGCGCTGACCCGGATCTCGGGTCTCGTGGTGGTCGCGATGGCGCTGTTCCTGATCGGCTCGGTGGTGCTGAAGTCCCCGTGGCTGTACCGGGAGCTGCGCCTGCACCCGAACCCATCGCGCCTCGGGCCGTTCACGGCGCCGGTGCTCGGGGTCGCCTTCGCGTTCGGCTGGACACCGTGCATCGGTCCGGTCCTCGGGTCGGTGCTCGCGCTGGCCGCCGGGAGCGGTGACACGGCCCACGGCGGGCTGCTGCTCGCCACCTACTCCGCCGGGCTGG
>JBPCOX010000122.1:0-7661 GCA_050999825.1 Mycobacteriales bacterium | reverse complement strand
GCCTCAGCTGGGCGTGAGGGTGACCTTGTTGGAGAGCTGGCCGCTGCCCTCGGCGTTCTGCGCCTTGACCTGGTAGACGTAGGTCGTCCCGGCGACAGCCTTGGTGTCGTCGTAGCTGGTCACCGACGGACCGAGGTTCACCAGCCGGAGGTTGTCGCGCAGCACGACGTACCTGGTGATCGGCGTACCGCCGTCGGGCGGGACCGACCACGACAGGTGCGAGACCTGCGGGCCGGCGGAGCCGGACAGCGTCGGCGCCCCTGGCAGCCCGGGCTGCGCGGTGGTGAAGTCCTCGTTGGAGGGCGGTCCTTCCAGCCCGACGGAGCTCACCGCCGTCACCGTGTAGTAGTACGTGGTCCCGGCGACGATGGCCGTGTCCCGGTAGGACGTGGAGCCGGTCGTCGCGTGGAGCGACTGGGTGCCGGGGGCCGCACCACGGTAGACGTCGTAGCTGGTCACCGGGGCGCCACCGTTGTCGACGGGCGGGTTCCAGGTCAGCGAGACGTAGCCGGCGGGGTTGGCGGCGGTGAGTCCCACCGGGGCGGTGGGCGGCACCGGCGTGATGCTGGCGTCGGGCGTGGCCGCCGCTTCGCCACCGGCGGCGCCGGCGCCGAAGGCGTTCAGCGCCACCACCCGGTAGTAGTAGGTGGTCGCGTTGCTCACAGCCGTGTCGTCGTAGGTGCGCGTGGCGCTGCCCGTCGAGGCCAGCACGGCGGTGCCGTATGAGCCGCTGGTCGTGCTCCGGTAGACCTTGTACTTAGTGACCGGGGCGCCGTTGTCCGTCGAGGGCGCCGTCCAGGACAGGTGGACCACCGCATTGCCGGGCTGGGCGTGCAGCGTGGGGGCGCCGGGTGGACCCTGCGCGGCGGGATCGAGGAACTCGGCGTAGTGGAGCTGCGGGACCCCCGTGACGCTCGTGAAGTCACCACCGACATAGACGTGGGTCGCGTCCGCCGCCAGCGACCAGACACCCAGCGGGCTGTTGATCTGTGGGGCGAAGGAGGTTACGGAGCCGTCCGCGGTGCTGACCGACGCCAGCTTCTGGCGGTCGAGACCGGCGAAGGACGCCGTACCCCCGAAATGGCCGCCGCAGTAGAGGGTGGTGCCGATGCGCCGTACGGACTGCATGTTGCCGTTGGAGTGCTTCGACCAGACCGTCGCGCCGGTTGCCGTGGCGAAGGCGGTGCACGCCCCGCCCGGCCCCGCCACCGCCGCGTAGACCTGCCCCGCGTCCGCGGTGAGGTCGTAGATCGGCTGGTAGGTGCCGTTGTTGCTGGCGCCGGAGAGAAAGCCGGCGTCGACCGGACCGGGGGCGGCGAGGCCGACTGCGGCCAGCTGGTGGGTCGTCCGGCCGGACACCGTGGTGAACTCGCCCCCGAGGAAGAGGCGACCGCTGCCGTCGGCGGCCCGGGTGAGCGTCCGGACGCGATCGTTCGGCGTCGGCGACCAGGTCGTGTCGATGGCTCCGGAGACTGCGTCGAGCTTGGCCAGATAGGGCTGGGACAGCGTCGTGCCGCCGTTGCGGATGTTGGAGAACAGCCCCCCGGCGTACAGGCTCCCGTCGGCCACGGTGAGTGCGTCGACGCTGGCGTTGGCCGATGCCGTCCAGCCCGGGCTCAGGGCACCGGTGGAGAGGTCGACGGCGGCCAGGTTCGTCCGCGGGCTGCCGTTGATCGACTTGAAGAGACCGCCGACGAACAGTCGCTCCCCGTCGGTCGCGAGCGCCGTCACCTTCGTGCCGACACCGGTGTCCGTGCCCGCCGAGAAGCTTAGGTCGCCGGCACCGGTGGAGGCGGTGATGACCGCGAGGTTCTTCGCCGGGTAGGAGACCCCGGACGGGTCGACCAGCGAGGTGAAGCTGCCGCCGAGGTAGATCCGGTCGCCGACCGGCAGCAGCACCGACACCTGCCCGTTGACGCCCCAAGTACGAGCCGGCCTGTTGCTCGTCACATCGGCGTTCGCGGCGGTCGGACTCGCCACGACTGCCAGTCCGAGCGCAGCGACGACCGCCAGCCGGCCGGCGGCGGGCAGGGCGGCGGGACTCGGGCGCCAGAACATCGGGTGCAGCATCCTTCGACGGCGGAGCGAGGGTGGAGGGGGAAACGTCCGGGCCACCAGCTGGTGACGACGGATATTCGGAGTATGTGTTCGAATCGGACTGCAGTTCTCGCCCCAGGCCAATAATCCACCCGAACGGAGCATCAAGCGGGCTGGACCCGGCCCGTCAGCGGGAGGCCGCCGAGTCGGCTCCCAGCAGGTCGGCCAGCTGCCTCGCATTGACCTGGGCGTAGTTGCGATAGCAGTTGTTGAGCAGGACGTGCGTGCTGTCTGCCGACTCGGCCAGCGATGAGATCTTGGGGGCCCACTCCGCCAGCTCGGCCTCGGAGTAGAGATAGCCGAACCGCCGGTAGATGTCCCCGCTCTCCCACCCGTCGTCGTTGTGACCGTGGAAGCGCACCACGGCGAGGTCGGCGGTCGCCTGCAGCACCGGCGGCACCGAGCTGACGAAACCCTGAGGCATGTCGACGCACACGTAGGGGACGGCGTACGACGTCAGAAAGTCGAGCGTCTCGTCACGGTTCTCCTCGCTGAGCCAGGTACGATTCCGGAACTCGACGCAGATCCGCATGGGCTCACAGCGTCGCTTGCACTCGAGCAGGTAGTGCTTGTTGCGCTTGCCAATGGGAAACCACTGCGGAAACTGAAACAGGATCGCGCCGAGCTTGCCCGCGGCCTGCAGTGGTTCGAGGGCGGCAAGGAACCGCTCCCAGACCGCGTCGACCGTGGCCGTGTCGAGGTCCTTGGGATAGACGCTCTTCTTGGCGCCCTCCGGCCGTAGGTCCTTGTACAGGGCGGTGGGCCGGGTCGGATGCTGGGTCATCAGCGAGAACGCCTTGACGTTGAACGTGAAGCCGGGCGGCGTCCGGGCGACCCACAGCTCGCTGTTGCGCTCGTTCGGCGGCGTGTAGTACGTCGAGTCGACCTCGACCAGGCGGAACTGCTCGGCGTAGTAGGCCAGCCGCTCCGCGGCGGAGTCGACGCCCTCGGGATACCAGCCGGACGCCAGCAGCGTCTTGTCGGTCCAGGACGCGGTGCCGACCGCGATGTCGCCCACCCCGATGGCCTACCCCGTGCGGGCGACGATGCTCGAGCGGAGTCCGATCGGCGCCGGACAAGAGGTGGTTCCCCGGGGAGGGGCCAGTCGGGCCACCTCAGCCGGCCGTAGCGGGCGGCGGCGGCGATGGAGCGCTGGGCCGGCGTGACGGAGGGCGCGCTCGGCGTACCGGCCGGGCGTCGGCGACAGTGGCACGCTGGGGCTGCTCGCCGCGACCGCGGGGCGTCGGAACGCCGGCCTGCCTCGTGACCCACCAGGCAAGGGAGTGCGGTGCGGGTAGCCGTCCTCGCGGACATCCACGGCAACCTCCCTGCTCTCGATGCCGTCCTGACGGAGGTGGCTGCGGCCAGGGTCGACCGCGTCGTGCTGCTCGGCGACATCGCGCTCGGGCCGCTGCCGGCCGAGACGCTGGACCGACTCGCCGGGCTGGGCGAGGGCGCCGTGTGGGTGCACGGGAACTGCGAACGCGAGGTCGTGTCGGCGTACGACGGACGGCACCGAGACCTGCTCGCCGATCTCCCCATGACCGTGCGGCTCGAACTCGATGGGCTGGGGCCGGCTCTGTTCTGCCACGCCACGGCCACGGCGCGACGACGAGTTCGTGCTGGTCGACGGCTCACCACAGCGGTGGGAGGCGGCACTCGGTGGAGTGAAGGAGCAGATCGTCGTCTGCGGGCACACGCACATGCCCTTCGACCGGCTCGTTAACGGCCGTCGCGTCGTCAACCCCGGCAGCGTCGGCATAGCGTACGGCCCGCCGGGCGCCTACTGGGCCGTGCTCGGACCGGGGGTGGAACTTCGGCGTACGGCGTACGGCACGGAGGCTGCCGCCGACCGGATCAGGAGCGGGCGACACCCGCAAGCGGCCGCCTGGGCCAGGGAGTACGTGCTCGAGCCGCACGGCGACGCGGAAGCGCTGGCTGCCTTCACCGACATCGCCGACGGCGCCGGCCGTTGAGGCCGAACTCGATCCGGCCGGCGGACCTCACGGGGCTGTGCCGTCGTGACCGCAGCCTGGCGTTCAGCGGAAGCGCAGCGTCCCACTCGTGTTACCGTCGTTGACGGTGCAGTGAGGCCTGCTCCTAGAACTGCCAGCCCCTGGCCGATGGCCTCTACCCCTCGAAGGCAAATTTCGCCGCGACGGTAGAGGAGCTCCCGGAATGAACGCCTACTGGGTTGCGGCGGCGTGGATGGGGATGGCCCTGCTCGCCAGCCTCGTCAGCATCCGGGTCGGCATCTCGGTCGCACTCGTCGAGATCGTGGTCGGCGCCGTGGTCGGCAACATTCCGGGCAACGCCCATCTCGTGCAGCAGACCGAGTTCACGACGTTTCTCGCCACCCTCGGCTCCGCCGTACTGACCTTCCTGGCCGGCGCGGAGATCGATCCCATCAGCCTGAGGCGGCACTGGCGGGCCAGCCTCGGGATCGGGGCTGTCAGCTTCGCCGTGCCGTTCGTCGGCGCCGGCCTGTTCGCTCGGCTCATCCTCGGCTGGGACCTGCACGCGTCGGAGATCGCCGGCATCGCGCTGAGCACCACCTCCGTCGCGGTGGTCTACGCCGTCATGATCGAGACCGGGCTGAACCGGACCGACCTCGGCAAGCTGATCCTCGCGGCATGCTTCGTCACCGACCTCGGCACCGTGCTCGCCCTCGGCGGCTTCTTCGCGCACTTCGACTGGCTGCTCGCCGTCTTCGTCGGTGTCACCGCGGCTGTGATGTGGTTCATGCCGGCGCTGACACGGCTGGTGCTGCGCACGGTCGGCGGCCGGGTCAGCGAACCGGAGATCAAGTTCCTGTTCTTCGTGCTGTTCGCGCTCGGTGGGCTGGCCAGCTCGGCGAAAAGCGAGGCCGTGCTTCCGGCCTACCTGATCGGTCTGGTCGTCGCCGGGGTGTTCCTCCGGGACCGGGTCATCGTCGACCGGCTGCGGACCATCGCCTTTGCCTTGCTCACGCCCTTCTTCTTCCTGCGCGCCGGCCTGCTGATCTCGGTGCACGCTCTGATCAGCGGGCTGGGAATCATCGCGCTGCTCTTCGGCGTGAAGATGGTCACCAAGGTCGTGTCCGTGTGGCCGACGGCGGCCGCGTTCGGGTTGGCCGCCCGTGATCGGACCTACACGACCTTGCTGATGGCCACGGGTCTGACGTTCGGTTCCATCTCCGCCCTGTACGGGCTGACGAACCACCTCATCACCCAGGCCCAGTACAGCCAGCTGGTCACCGTGGTGATCCTCAGTGCCTTCGTCCCGACCCTCATCGCGCAGCAGTTCTTCCGTCCCGAGGTCGACCCCGAGGTGGCGGAGCTGGCCGGTGAGCTGGACGCGGGACTGCGTTCCCGAGCGGGCTCGGTCCGTCTCCACGCCGGCGCCCGTCCGCCCGAGTGACCACAGACCGCCCCGTGCCCTCCGTACTCTCGGCAGACCTGGCGACGCTGGCCGATCTGGCCGCGGGGCTGGATCGGGACGACGTCGCGGAGCTTCGGCGCCGCCTCGATCACGGCGTGTTCCGCGTCCTGGTCGCCGGGGAGGCCAAGCGGGGCAAGTCGACGCTCGTGAATGCGCTGCTCGGCCGGGTGGTGCTGCCAGCCGGCGTGGTTCCACTCACCGCGATCGCGACGACGGTCGGGTACGGCGACGCAGATGGTGCGCACGTCGGCTACCTCAACGGCCGGCTGGAGGAGCGCGGGTTGGACGCGCTGGACGAGCTGGTCACTGAGGAGGGCAATCCGAACAACCGCCGCGGCGTCGCCACAGTCACCGTCCGGCTGCCGGCGCCGCTGCTCGCCAAGGGCCTCGAACTCGTCGACACTCCCGGCACCGGCAGCGTTCACGAGCACAACACCGAGGCGGCGATCAGCGAGTTGGGCCGGATGGACGCCGCGATCTTCGTAGTGTCCGCGGACCCGCCGATCTCGGCGAACGAGCGGGCGTTCCTCCGCCAGCTGCACGCCGGCGCCGTCGCGCTGTTCTGCGTCCTGAACAAGGTCGACTACCTCGCGGTAGCTGAGGTAACGCAGGCGCGTCGCTTCACCGAGCGCGTCCTCGCCGCGGAGCTGGGACACGAGGTGGCCGTCTGGCCAATTTCGGCCCGGCAGGCCCTTGCCGCTCGCCAGCGGGGTGACGAAACGGGGGTGGAGGCGACCGGGCTCGCCGCTTTCGAGGCGGCGTTCACGAGCTACCTCGCCGAGCGGCAGGACGTCGACCTGGTCCGCTCCATCGCTGGCCGGGCCGCACGGGTCGCCAGCGGTGTCGCCGAGGAGGCCGCAGCCACTCTTGCCGGCCTGGCCCTTTCTGCTGACGATCTCGAACAGCGGCTCGCCGCCCTCACCGACCGGCTCGAGCAGGTCGAGCCGGGCCGGAGGGAGTCCGCGGCACTGGTCGTCGGCGAGCTGGACCGGTTGCTCGCGGAAACGAACGAACAGGCGGCGACACTGACGGCGACCGCCACGCCACCCTTGCGGCGAGCGGTCATCGATCACATGGGGGGCCTGCGGGGTCGGCTCGACGAGGTGGAACGCAAGGCGCTGGACTCCGCGGCGGACCGCATCCGGCACCTGGTCGATGGTTGGCGGCAGCGCCGGTCCGCCGAGCTCGACGCGGCCGTGCGAGCGCTGGACGAGCGGCTCGCACGGCGGCTGGACCAGCACATCGCCCTCGTACGGCGCACCGCGGCGACCCTGTTCGACCTCGAGCTCGTCGACCTGCCACCAGTCGTCCGGCTGGTCGGGTCCACCCGCTTCACTTACGCGTTCGCCGCCGAACCGGGGCAGGCAGAGGCCGTTGCCGCCGCGGTCCGTACCCATTTGCCGGGTGCGCTCGGTCGGCGCCGAGCGGCCGGTCATGTCGCCGAACGCACCGAGGTGCTTCTGGACCAGCAGGTCGGGAGGGCGCGCGCCGACTTCCAAGACCGACTAGCAGAGACCCGCCGGCTGCTGTTGCGCGACCTGGACCGGCGCTTCGAGACGGGTGCCGGCCGGATCGCCGAGGCCGTAGGTCACGCCACCGCGCTGCAGCATCAGCGCGGCGAGGCGGCGGCCGTCTCGCGGCGAGAGCTACAACAGCGTCGGGCTGCCGCGGCCACTCTCGCCGAGCAGTTGACCCGGTACACCCCGCCGGGGGATGCGCGTAGCCGTGACTGAGCACGCTCGCCCTGACCTCGGGGTCACCGATGATGAGCTACCGCTAGACCCGGAGGTCAATGCCGCCGAGGACGCCAGGCATCGCCTGGGGGCCAGTGCGGGCCCCTTCCAGCGCAGCCGCCCACGGCGGTGGCCACGACTGGAACCGCGCGTCCTCCTGACGATCTTCGTCGGTGGCCTCGGCGGCGGGCTGGCCCGCTACGCCGTCACCTTGGCGTGGCCGACACCGGCCCACGCCTTCCCGTGGGCGACGTTTGTGGTGAACACCGCGGGGGCGTTCGCGCTGGCGCTACTCCTGGTCATCCTGGCCGAGGTGTGGGCTCCCCACCGCTACGTCCGCCCGCTGCTGGGCACGGGGTTCCTCGGCGCGTTCACCACGTTCTCCTCGGTTGTTGCAGCGGCCGACCAACT
>JBPCOX010000092.1:0-3546 GCA_050999825.1 Mycobacteriales bacterium | reverse complement strand
TCGTCGGACCGCTGCTCTGGATGGCCGCACGGCGCGCCAACGGCTTGAGCGCACGACCGCCACGGCTGCGCGAGATGGTCTCGGCGCAGTAACCCGCCCGGGCCGCGAGCCTCTCCTGGCGCAGTAGCTCGAACCGACCGCGGCTCGTCAAGAACCCGCGGCGTGCCCGGCTCCTGAGGCATCCGGGATGCTCAGGTGCGCCGTGTCGTTGAGCAGCCGTAGGACGGCCGGCCCGTCGGCGTACCAGTCCACAGTCGACAGTCCGCCCGGATCGAGGTGCATGCGATAGAGCGCCTCCGGCGGTGCCTCCAGGGCCAGCCGGACAAGGGTCTTGATCGGCGTCACGTGCGACACCACCAGCACGGTCCGTTCAGCGGAACCGGCCAGCAGCCGCACCAGCCCATCCCGGACCCGCGCGGTGGTGGCGGCGAAGCTCTCGCCGCCCGGCGGCGCGACCTCCGCGTGGCCCTGCCAGGCGGCGAGCTCCGCCGGCCACTTCTCCGCCACCTCGGCGACGGTGGCCCCTTCCCACTCGCCGAAGTCGGTCTCGCGGAACGCAACCTCCACCTCCACCGGCAGGTCGAGCCGGTCCCCGACCACCTGGGCGGTCTCCCGCGCCCGGAGCAGCGGCGAACAGACCACCACCTCGACGTCCTCCCGGCGTGCCAGCCGGTCCGCGGCCGCCGCGGCCTGGCCGCGCCCCAGCTCGGAGAGAGGTACGTCGCCAATCCCACTGAACCGCTTTTCGCCCGAGAGCGCGGTGGCGCCGTGGCGGAGCAGCAGGGTGACCGTCGGGACAGTGGTGGGTGTCCCCCACCCCGGTGTGCGAGCCGTCGGGAGCTCCACCGGCCCCGGAACCAACCGCTGCGATGACCACACCTCGCCGCGCGCAGCCGCGTCCATCGCCTCGTTGGCCAGCCGGTCAGCGTGCCCGTTGAGCTCGCGCCGGATGTGCCGGAAGCTGATGGCCGGCAGCCGGCGTACGACCTCGGCTGCCTCCAGGCGGAGCCTGCGCATGTCCGGGTGCTTGACCTGC
Source organism: Mycobacteriales bacterium (assembly GCA_050999825.1). Taxonomy (GTDB): domain Bacteria; phylum Actinomycetota; class Actinomycetes; order JALYNC01; family JALYNC01; genus JBPCOB01. Next base: position 2,510 of record JBPCOX010000092.1, on the reverse strand, counting down.
CAGCGGCCGGCCATCTGCTCGACGACCAGCTTGGAGTCCATCCGGACCTCGACCGCGGCCGGCTCCAGCTCGGCGGCGGCCCGCAGCCCGGCCAGCAGGCCCTGATACTCCGCGACGTTGTTGGTAGCCCGACCGACACCACCGGCGACCTCGCGCAGCACCTCGCCAGTCTCCGCGTCGCGCACCACAGCTCCGTAGCCGGCGGGCCCCGGGTTGCCGCGCGAGCCGCCGTCGGCCTCGACGACCAGCCGCCGACCGGTCACAGACCTGACTCGGGCGTCCGGACCAGGATCCGGCGGCACTCCTCGCAGCGCAGCACGGCGTCCGGGGACGCGACCCGGATGGCGGCCAGGTCGACTCCGGACAGCGACAGGTGGCAGCCCTCGCACCGGCCGCGCTGCAGGGCGGCCGCACCCACCCCGCCCTTGTCGGCCCGAATCTTCTCGTACAGCGACATCAGCTCGGGCGGCAGCTCGGCAGCCACCCCGACGCGCTCCTCCGCGTCTCGCGCCGTGGCCGCCTCGATCTCGGCGTACGCAGCGTCCCGCCGCTCGTGGACGGCGTCCCGCTCGGCCGTGAGCATGGCGCGTTCCGCGCGCAGGACGCCCAGCCGCGACTCGATCACCTCGCGGCGCTCCATGACCTCGAGCACCTGCTCCTCGAGGTCGGCCTGCCGGCGGGCCAACGAGACGATCTCGGACTGGAGGTTCTCGAGCTCCCGCGGCGAGCCGACCGCCCCGGCGTCGAGGCGGGACCGGTCCCGGTCGCTGCGCGTGCGCACCTGCTCGACGTCGACCTCGAGCTTGGTCTGTTCGCGCTCCTGGTCGCTGTCCTCGGTCTCGGCGCGGACGATCTCCTGGTGCAGCTGGTCGAGCCGGGCGGTCAGCCGTTCGAGCTCGGCCAGCTCCGGCAGGGTGGCCCGGCGATGTGCCAGCCGGTCGAGGGCAGCGTCGAGCGCCTGCAGGGCCAACAGGCGCTGCTGCGTCAGTGGCGCGGCGCTTACCACCTCGACCCCTCGCTCGGCGACGGCTGGTGCAGCGTCCAGGGATCCGTTCTGAGCCGGGACACCGCCGTCTCCACCGTAGTGCCGATCGCCGCCAGCTCGGAGCGCAGCCGCTCCGCGGCATCGGGGAGCCAGGGCCACTCCGTCGCCCAGTGCGCGGCGTCCACCAGAGCCGGCCCGCCCTCCTCGACCAGCTCGGAGACGGGATGGTGACGAAGATCGGCGGTGAGGTAGACATCGGCGCCGGCGACTTTGGCCTCCTCGAACAGGTCGTCGCCGGCGCCCCCGCAGACAGCCACCGTTCGGATCGCCCGGTCCGGGTTCCCGGCCGTACGCAGGCCACCGGCCGTCGCCGGGAGCCGGGCCGCCGCCCTGGCGACGAAGTCCCGCAGCGGCTCGGTGACCGGCAGCTCGCCGATGCGGCCATGGCCTCGCCCCACCGGTGGCAGAGCCAGCTCGAGGACGTCGTACGCCGGTTCCTCGTAGGGATGAGCCGCAAGCAGTGCCGTAACGACCGCCGCGCGCCGTGCCCGCGGCAGGACCATCTCCAGCCGGGTCTCCGCCACCCGCTCGACCTCGCCGGCCCGGCCGATCGCCGGCGCGGCGCCGGGTCCGGGCATAAAGGTGCCGATGCCGGCGGTGGTCCAGGCGCATCGGCTGTACTCCCCGATGCCGCCGGCACCCGCCCTGGCAAGCGCGTCGAGAACCCCCTCCGCCTCGGCCTGCGGAACGAAGGTCACCAGCTTGTCCAGCGGATCGGCCGGCGCAGCCGAAAGTGGCCGCAAGCCGGCCACCCCCAGCACCTGTCCGAGGGCGTCGGAGACGCCCGGGTTGGCGACGTCGGCATTGGTGTGCGCGACGTGCAGCGCCACACCGGCGCGGAGCAGCCGGTGCAGCAGCCGGCCCTTTGCCGTCGTCGCCGGTACGCCGTGTACAGGCGCCAGGAAAAGCGGGTGGTGGGCGACCAGCAGGTCGGCTCCGGCCCGCACCGCTTCCTCCGCCACTGCGGCCACCGGGTCCACCGCGAAGAGCACCCGACGTACGATCGCATCGGGGTCGCCGGTGACGAGCCCCACGGCGTCCCACGGCTGCGCCCACGCCGGGTCGTAGAGCCGGTCGAGAACGGACAGGACGTCGGCCAGCTGCGGGCAGGTGGAGTCGTCGGCCGTCACGTCGTCCGAGGCTACCGACCTCGTGCGGCATCCTGACCGAGTTGTCCGCGGAACGAAGCGTCCCCGACCCGAGAGGAGCCGCCGGTGAACGAGCCGCCGAACCCGGTGGACCCCCTCCACGCGTTGGAACTACCGGTTGTGGTGCTGTCGCACCGAGGACCGGTGTCCTTCCGGCGGGTGGACGGGGAACGCACGGGGTCGCGCGGCAGCGGCGGGCTGGTCACTGCCCTGCTGGGGCTGGCGGAACACCTGCCCGAGGCGGTCTGGGTCTGCGTCGCGACAACCGACGAGGACCGTGCCGTGATGGCGGAGGCGGGCGACCGGCCGGTCGAGAT
>JBPCOX010000048.1:0-2841 GCA_050999825.1 Mycobacteriales bacterium | reverse complement strand
TCCACTGATCTTTCCCTCGGCCCGGACGCAGGCCGAGTGGCACGTCTTTCGGGCGCTGGACGAGGGCGAGGAGAGGGAGTACCGGGACCTCTTCCAGGCCGTCGTCGGCGCCTGAGCCGATCGTGGGGCCGCGCGCCGGCGGCCGTGCGCGACAATGGGCGTCCGAACAGTCGAGCCGGGGGAGCGCGCGCGGTGCGTGAGGTGGTCCTGCTCGGCTCGACCGGTTCGATCGGAACCCAGGCGCTCGACGTCATCGCCCGCAACCCCGACACCTTCCGGGTCGTGGGGCTGGCGGCCGGCGGGGACCGGGTCGACCTGCTGGCCCGCCAGGCGCTGGAGTTCGGCGTCGAGGTGGTGGGGGTCGCGAAGGCCAGTGCTTCCCAGGACCTGCTGCTCGCCTTCTACGCCGCGGCCAGCGCTGGCGGGTTCAGCGCGGGGGAGTACGCCGTACCGAAGATCCTGGCCGGCCCGGATGCCGCCGCGCAGGTTGCCGCCTGGCCGGCCGACGTCGTGCTGAACGGGATGACGGGCTCGGTCGGTCTGGCGCCGACGCTGGCCGCGCTGGACGCCGGCCGGACCGTCGCGCTGGGCAACAAGGAGTCCCTGATCGTGGGCGGTTCGCTGGTGCTGGACCGGTTGGCGGGGGACCTGGACCGGCTGGTGCCGGTGGACAGCGAGCACTCGGCGCTCGCCCAGTGCCTGCGCGGCGGGCGGCGGGAGGACGTACGCCGGCTGGTGCTGACCGCGAGCGGCGGTCCGTTTCGCGGCCGGAGTCGGGACGAGCTGGCTGCCGTGACGCCGGAGCAGGCGCTGGCGCATCCGACCTGGCGGATGGGTCCGGTGATCACCGTCAACTGCGCCACCCTGGTCAACAAGGGCCTCGAGCTGATGGAGGCGCACCTGCTCTTCGGGACGCCGTACGACCGCATCGACGTCGTGGTGCACCCGCAGTCGATGGTCCACTCGATGGTGGAGTTCGTCGACGGGTCGACGCTGGCGCAACTGGGACCGCCCGACATGCGGCTGCCGATCGCGCTGGCACTGGCCTGGCCGGCGCGGCTGCCCGACGCCGCACCGGCGCCGGACTGGACGACCGCCCAGACCTGGGAGTTCGAGCCGCTGGACGAGGTCGCTTTTCCCGCTGTCGGGCTGGCCCGTGCGGCCGGAACTGCCGGCGGCACCATGCCCGCGGTCTACAACGCTGCGAACGAGGAGGCGGTCGAGGCCTTCCTCGCCGGCCGGCTGAGCTTTCCGGGCATCGTCGACACCATTGCCGCGGTGCTCTCCGGGTACGACGACCCGGTCGGGAACCAGCCGACGCTGGCCGATGTTCTCAGTGCAGAGACCACGGCGCGCACGCGCGCACGCGCTCTCATCGCCCGGTCGGCGGGCCGCAGCCACGATCAGGAGGAGCCCGCGCCATGACGCTCGGCGTTATCGCCTTCGTGGTCGCGCTGCTGTTGTCGATCATGTTGCACGAGGCCGGTCACTTCGGCTTCGCCAAGGCGTTCGGCATGAAGGCGACCCAGTTCTTCCTCGGCTTCGGCCCGACCCTGTGGTCCGTGCGCCGGGGGGAGACCGAGTACGGCGTCAAGGCGATCCCGGCCGGCGGGTTCGTCAAGATCGTCGGGATGACACCACTGGAGGAGGTCGCGCCCGGGGACGAGAGGCGCGCGTTCTACCGGCAACCGGCACCGCAGCGGGCCGTCGTACTCGCCGCCGGTTCGGTCGTTCACTTTCTGATCGCGTTCGTGCTCCTGCTGGTCCTGTTCGCGGGGATCGGCCCCACGGTGACCACGACCACGGTTGCTGATGTGTCGCCCTGTGTGCCGGCGACGGTCAAGGACAAGTGCGCGCCGGGCGCCACGGCCTCCCCCGCCGTGCTGGCCGGGCTGCGGCCGGGCGACCGGATCGTCGCCTTCGAGGGCCGGCCGGTGCAGAGCTGGCTGTCCTTCTCCCGAGACGTGCGCGCGCACGGTGGCGACCGGGTGGCCCTGGTGGTCGAGCGGAACGGGCAGCGCCTGACCCTGCACCCGACGGTCGCCACGGCGGCGCGTCCCGGCCTCGACGACCCGGGCCGAACGGAGCAGGTCGGCGTCCTGGGCATCGCTCCGGGCGACGAGCGCAGGCGGGAGTCGCTCGGCGGCGGTCTCGCCGACAGTGGCCGGCTCTTCCGCGACTCGGTCACCGGCACGTTCACCGCACTGGGCAAGGTGCCGGCATCGATCCCGAAGCTGTTCTCGGCCGAGCGCGGCCTCGACTCGCCGACCAGCGTGGTCGGGATCGGGCGGCTCTCCGGCGAGGTGGCGACGGCCAAGACGGTGGACTGGCTGGACCGGGTCAGCACCTTCTTGCTGATCATCGCCTCCCTCAACATCTTCGTCGGCATCTTCAACCTGCTGCCGCTGCTGCCGCTCGACGGCGGGCACCTGGCGATCCTCGGCTTCGAACAGGCGCGGTACGGCGTCTACCGCGCGCTGGGTCGGTCGGGTCCGGGCCGGGTCGACCTCACCAAGCTCCTGCCGGCGGCATACTTGGTGATCGTGGCGTTCGTGGGCCTGTCCCTGCTGCTGATCGCGGCGGACATCGTCAACCCGATCCACCTGCCGCAGTGACGGCGCAGCGATGACCGCGATACCGCTCGGCATGCCGGCACTGCCGCCACCGCCGGTGGCCCCCCGGCGCAGGAGCCGGCAGGTGGCGGTGGGCGACGTGCTGGTCGGCGGCGACGCCCCGGTGTCGGTGCAGTCGATGTGCGTGACCAAGACCGCCGACGTCAACGCCACCCTGCAGTCGATCGCCGAGCTCACGGCGTCGGGCTGCCAGATCGTGCGGGTCGCC
>JBPCOX010000047.1:0-10235 GCA_050999825.1 Mycobacteriales bacterium | reverse complement strand
CCGGCTCCCGGTCTGATGGTCGGCTTGGGTCTGGGGCTGCCGGTCGCCGCCTTGCTGGGACTGGGGCTGCCGGTCGCCGCCTTGCTGGGGCTGGGGCTGGGGCTGCTGCTGGGCCTGCCGGTCGCGGTTGCGCTCCCACCGCTCCTGGCGGCTGGGCCGTTCCGGCCGCTCGACGCGGTCGCCCGAGTCATTGTCGGCGGGTGGGGTTGGCCGCTCTGGCGTCTCGGTGCGCACGACCGCCGGCGGCTGCTCGGCCGTGGCTGTCGGCGCCTCCCGCTGGGAGTCCGGTGCGGAGTCCGGGCGGACCGCCGCCGGGCGGCGTCGGCCGGCGCGAGGGCCACCGTTTGCAGCGGCGCGTCGCGGAGCTGACTCCGCCGGCGGCGCGGCGCCCGGCGCCCCGCCGTTGCCGCCCTGCCGGGCTGTGATCACCTCGATCAGCTGGCTCTTGCGCATCCGAGCGGTACCGGTGATGCCGAGTCCCGCCGCCATCGACTGGAGCTCGGGGAGCACCTTCGCGGCCAGGCCGTCTCCGGTGCCGCGGCGGCCGCGAGTGGCTGGCAAGCCATGGTGGCCATTCTCGCCGGTGCTTGGCGAGGGGGCCTCAGCCGGTGCGCCTGTGCGCTGGCTCGGCATGAGGTCGGTGCTGTCGCTCAATGAAGGTCCTTCCCTGCGTCCACCGGTACGCCGGGTCGGCGTACGGCCGGGGTCTGGAGCGATCGGCGGAGATCCGCCGGGTCAGTGCGCCCCGCCAACTGGCTGGCGGGAGGTTCGCGGAACAGTGCCCGGCGCCTGGCCGGTGCTCTTCGAGGGGGACGGCACCCGCTCCCCGTCCTGCTCCGATGAGGTGCTGCGGTCGACCGCGGTCACCGGACGGAGACAGGCGAGGCGCCGTCCTGGGCGGGCGACGGCTGGCGGCGAGCGTAGTGCTCGAACCCCGAAAGGCGGCTGTTCGACACCAGAGTAAAGGTCGCATCCCGCCGAGGGCAACAACCGGAGGGTCGAGCCGCATATTCCAACCGGTCAGACGACCTCGGACCCGACCGGTTGGGCCCGTGGCGCAGCCAGTGGGGACGCCTCGGCGCTGACGCCGGTCCTTCGCGCGAGCGCCCACCAGAACAGCCCGTAGAGAAGTGTCACGCCACCGAACCCGGCGGTCAGCGCCCGTAGCGGGACGTGCCCGGACAGCGCACCCGCCAGCGCCTGGCTGAGCGCGATCCCGAGCGTCGCGAACGTCACGTCGGCGCTGAACACCCGGCCACGAATCTCGTCCGGTACGACGAGCTGTAGCGCGTACGTCGACAGGGTCCAGTTGGCCCCGCCACCCATGTGCGCCACCACGAGCAGGCCCAGCATCAGCGGGAACACCGGCGCCGCCGCCACCCCCAGATAGGCGGCGCCGAAGAGCACCATGGCCCCGGCGAGCGTCCCGGCGAGCAGGGAGGGCGCCCGCAGCCGGCGGCCGAAGGCCAGCGGCCAGACCAACGCGCCCAGCCCGCGGGCGGCGTACATCAGACCGCTCCCGACGGCACCGACGCCGAAGATCTGCGTGGCGTAGAGCGGGAAGAGCGTCAGCGAGCCGTTGCCGAGCGCCGGCCCGCTCTTGGCGAACAGCAGGGTGCGCACCCGCGGCTCGTGCCTTGCGTACGCCGCCGCCTCCGCCAGGTCCGAGCGCAGCCGAGTTCGCCGGCGGGGACGGGCCACCTGCATCGACCGGCGGGTGAACCCGGTCAGCCCGGCCGACACCAGGAACGACACGGCATCGACGACGAAACAGACCCGCGGACTGGTGAGGGCGGCGAGCAGCCCGCCGGCCGCGGCGCCGAGCGCCAGCATGCTGCCCCACGCCGCGCCGGTGAGTACGTTGGCCGTCTCCAGGTCGCGGGCGTCCACCAGGTTGGGCAGCGCAGCGGTCGAGGCGGGCACGAAGAACGCCTTGGCGACGGCGATGCCGGCGACGGCCACCAAGGCCACCCACGCGGTGCCTCACGGAGTGCACGGCGAGCAGCAGCAGCGCCACGCCCGCCGAGAAGAGGTCGGCTCCCACCATCAGCGCCCGGCGGTCCAGCCGGTCCGCCAGCACTCCGCCGTACGGCGAGACCAGGGCGAAGGCGAGGGTGTCAACGGCGAGCACCAGGCCGCCGAGGAAGCCGCCGCCGGTCAGCGTCGCGAGCAGCGTCACGAGCGGCACCAGCGCGAACCAGTCGCCGGCCAGGCTGATCAGCGAGCCAAGATAGACGCGGCGGAAGTCGGGCTCCCGGCGCAGCAGGTCCACTGCGGCCCGCACTACCCGCGCCCGTTCAGCCCGACGCCGTCCCCGGAGTAGTCCCGCAGCCGGAGCCGCCCCGTGATGTCGCACATCGCGACCGGAGGCAGCGTCAGAACCCGGTCCGGCATTCCCGCCCGTTTGGCCGGTCGGTGCCGGCGGGCAGGAGCGGGCGGTGGCCAGAGCCGACGGCGTCGATGTGCTGCCGCCCGGCGGTGCGCTGGTGCCAGGCGTGAAGCGCATCGCCGTGCTGCGGTCGAACAGCATCGGGGACTTCGTGGTGGCGCTGCCCGCGCTGGAGGCCCTCCGCGCCGCCTATCCGGAGGCGGAGATCACCTACCTGGGGGCGGACTGGCACACCTCCTTCCTGGCCGGCCGGCCGGGGCCCTGGGACCGGGTGATCGGCGTCCCGCGCTACGCCGGCGTGCGCGGCGACACCGCTGCGACGGACTCCGCCGACGTTCGGGAGTTCTTCGCCACCCAGTGGAGCCAGCGCTACGACCTGGCCCTGCAGCTGCACGGCGGCGGCGGGCACTCCAACCCGTTCGTCTCCCGTCTAGGCGCCAGGGTGACGGCCGGCAGCCGCGACGCCGGGGCACCGGTGCTGGACCGGTGGATCCCCTACCTCCCCTACCAGCACGAGATCCTGCGCTTCCTCGAGGTGGTCGGGCTGGTCGGTGCCGTCCCGGTGACGCTGGTCCCGCAGCTCGAGGTGACCGAGCAGGATCGGATGGAGGTCGACCGGGTGCTCCCCCCTCTCCATCCGCCACTCGCCGCCCTCCATCCCGGGGCGAACGACCGGCGCCGGCGCTGGCCGGTCGAGGCCTTCGCGGCGGTTGCCGACTCACTGGCTGCGGCCGGTGCCCCGGTGGTGCTGGTCGGCAGCGACTCCGACGCGAAGCTGACCGCGGCGGTGTGCCAGGCGATGAGGTTCCCGGCGACCGATCTGGCCGGCCGGCTGTCGCTCGGCGCCACGGTCGCGCTGCTGGCGCGCTGCCGGGTGCTGGTCGGCAACGACTCCGGCCCGCGTCACCTCGCCGCGGCCGTGGGGACGGCCACGGTGGGCATCTTCTGGTGCGGCAACCTCATCAGCGCCGGGCCCCTCACCCGCGGTCGGCACCGCGTCGGCGTCTCCTTCCGCACCGGCTGCCCGGTATGCGGTCGAGCTCAGGGCCCGGGCCGCTGTCCCCACGACGTCTCATTCGTCGCCGACGTGCCGGTCGACGACGTACGACGGGAGGCTCTCGACCTGCTCGCCACCGCTCCATAGGGTCGCGCTGCCAGCGCTGGTCCAGCAGGAGGCGAATCGTGGCGATCCAACACGTCGTGCTGTTCCAGTTCCCGTGCGACCTCGGCCCGGCCGACGACGCGGCAATCCGCGCACGGGTAGCGGCCTGGCCCGTCGCGATCGGAGGCTTCCGTCGACTGCGCTTCGGCAGCGACCTCACGGGGGGTCGCACCGGCGGCTACCACTACCTGCTGCTGACCGAGTTTCACGATGAGGAGGCCCTGCGCCGGTACTCCGCCCACCCGGTGCACCGAGCGTTCGTGGACTGGGTCCACGAGAAGGGGTCTCGCGAGCTCGCCTTCGACTACCACCTCACGGCAGAGACCGCGTACGCCGGAGACTGATCACATCCGCTCAGGCGCGCGCACCCCCAGCAGACCGAGGCCGTTACGGAGCACCACCCTGGTCGCCTCGCACAGCCAGAGCCGGGCCGTCGTGAGCGGCGTCGCCGGCTCCTCGCCCATCGGCAGCACCCGGCACGCGTCGTAGAAGCGGTGATAGGTGCCGGCCAGCTCCTCGAGGTAGCGGGCCACCCGGTGCGGCGCCCGCAGCTCGGCCGCGCTGGAGACCACCCGCGGGAACTCCCCGAGCGCCCGCAGCAGCTCCCCCTCACGCTCGGTGGCCAGCAGGCCGGCGTCGAAGTCCGCCCCGCGGTCAAGGCCCAGCTCGGCGGCGTTGCGCAGCAGCGAGGCGATCCTCGCGTGGGCGTACTGCACGTAGAAGACAGGATTCTCGGCGTCCTGGCGGCTGATCAGATCGAGGTCGAGGTCGAGGGTGGAGTCGGTGCTGGATCGGGCGAGGGAGTAGCGGGCGCTGTCCACGCCGACCGCCTCGACCAGGTCTTCGAGCGTGACGTAGTCGCCGGCCCGCTTGCTCATCCGCACCTGCTGGCCGCCCCGCACCACCCGGACCATCTGGCCGATGAGCACCTCGAGCGTCCGGTCCGGATCGTCGCCGAAGCAGGCCGCCATCGCCCTCAGCCGGTTGACGTACCCGTGGTGGTCGGCGCCCAGCATGATCACTATCCGGTCGAAGCCCCGCTCGCGCTTGTCGAGGTAGTACGCCGCGTCCCGCGTGAAGTACGTTGTCGTACCGTCGGACTTGACCAGCACCCGGTCCTTGTCGTCGCCGAACCCACTGCTGCGCATCCAGAGCGCGCCGTCCGCCTCGTAGACGTGGCCCTGCGCGCGGAGCCGATCGATGGCCGCGTCCACGGAGCCGGAGTCGTGCAGCGAGCGCTCGAGGAAGTAGACGTCAAAGGCCACGCCGAAGTCCGCCAGCGCCGATTTGATCGCCGTGAACATCAGCTCGAGACCGCGCCGGCGGAACACCTCGACCACCTCGTCGTCCGGGCGGCTCAGCAGGTCGGGCACCGCCGCGACGACCTGGTGCGCGACCTCGGCGATGTAGTCGCCGGGGTAGCCGTCCGGCGGCGTCGGCAGACCGAGGGCGGCGGCGTACAACGAGGCGGCGAAGCGGTCGATCTGTGCACCCACGTCGTTGGAGTAGTACTCCCGGGTGACCTCCGCACCGGTCGCGGTGAGCAGCCGGCCCAGCGCGTCTCCCACCGCCGCCCAACGCACATGGCCGAGGTGCAGCGGACCCGTGGGGTTGGCGCTGATGAACTCGAGGTTGACCCGCGAGCCCGCATTGACCGTGGTGCGCCCGTACGCCGGCCCCTCGGTGACGACCGTGCGGGCCAGCTCGCCGAGCGCCTCCTGGCACAGCCGGACGTTGAGGAAACCGGGGCCGGCGACGTCGACGGCGGCGATTCCGGCGGAATCCCGCAGCCGGCCGGCGAGCAGCTCGGCGACCTCACGCGGGGGCCGGCCGGCGGCCTTGGCCAGCTGCAGCGCGACGTTGCTCGCGTAGTCTCCGTGCGCCTTGTTCTTGGGCCGCTCGACGACCGCCCGTTCCGGCACCGCGACGGCGAGCTCGCCTGCGTCGACCGCCCGGCCGACCACGGCCAGGATCGCGGTGGACAGCTCGGCCGGGGTCACGGGGCCGACGCTACAGATTCGCCGCGTTCCTGTGTCGCCGCGACCGGCCGCCGGCGTGGCCGGCAAGCCGTGAGCTACAGACCGTTCGGGAAGTCGTACGACGACGGAACGGACGGGGCGTTGGTGGCGTCGCCGTACACCAGCGCGATCTCCTGGTGCTTGGCCAGCGCGAGCGTCGAGGGGTCGCCCGGGCGAGGCTTGCCGTCGACGTAGAGGCGCAGGCTCTTGCCGTCGCCGACGCACAGGGAGCCCAGACAGGTCTCAGTCAGCCGGACGTTCCACTCGGTGAGGAGCTGGCCGAGCGTGAACGTGTCCTTCGCTGGTGCCTCGACATGCACAATGCCGTCCGGAGTGTGCGTGTGGAGCGGTGAGATCCGGCGGGCCTGCTCGTCGATGCCGATGAAAGCCGGCACGGTGACCGCGTCGCCGTCGACGAATACGTCGAGGTGTGCGTGGTAGTGCACCACCGCCCCCTCGGCCTCGAGCGGCGGCAGCCCGGCGGCCTGGATGTACCTGATGGCGTCGGCCGGCGGGTCCCACGGCGGCGGCGTCCGGCGGCCCGAGGCGGAGTCGGCTGTTGTGCTCGGGAGGCTGCTCGGCTTCCCGCCCGCCTTGCTGGAGTCATTGCCGCAGCCGGCGAGTGCGAGTACGCCGGCCGCGCCCAGCGCGACCGCCAACCGCGCACCCGTGTGTCGCATCATCAGGCCTCCGGCACCGAGCCGGCCGGCTGGCAGGCCAGCCGGCGTACGGTCGAGATCAACTGCTCCGGATCGAACGGCTTGGTGACGTAGGCGTCCACGCCGAGCCGCCGGCCGCGCCGCACGTCAGCGTCCTGCGCCCTGGCGGACACGATCACGACCTTGATGTCGGCCGTCGCTGAGTGGGTGCGGAGACGGCTCGCGGTCTCCCAGCCATCCATCCGGGGCATCATGATGTTCAAGGTGATCAAGGCTGGCTGCACCTGGCCCACCTTCTCCAGGCAGTCCAGCCCATCGACGGCTGTGAAGATTTCGAAGCCCTCGAGCTCGAGGTTCATGCAGATCAGCTGTCGGGCCGCCTCGTTGTCATCGACCACGAGCACCCGTACGCCGGCAGCGGTCACCCTTGCCAGGCTACGTCAGTTCTCAGGGTCGTTCCGACCGAACGATCAGGGTCTCCTACTTGGTAACCTGACCGCCCGAGCCCCCGTAGCTCAGGGGATAGAGCACCGCCCTCCGGAGGCGGTGGCGCAGGTTCGAATCCTGCCGGGGGCACTCATGTCATCCCTCAAGACATCGGCGACAGCTGAACCTACGGATCCTCCTGGCTGGGCCAGCCCGCGGGTGCTTCCTGTCGCTGGTAGTCCCGGCTGGGGTCCAGGACGAGCGCGCGCAGGAGTTCACCGGTGACGGCGTTGACGACGCGGATGTCGAGGTCGTGAACCAACAGGATCACGTGGGTTCGTGCGTGGGTTCGGCCGACGCCGAGATGGTGCAGCCGGCCGTTGTGGCGCAGGGTGACGACGCCGGAGTCGTCGATGCGGTCGTGGCGGACGCGGTCGTGGGTGTCGGCGTCGCGACTTGTGGCGGGCAGCGCTTTGGGCAGCGCCGCGTAGATAGTGGCCGGGGTGGCCCGGCGGGGTAGCGAGCGGTGCGGTCGGCGGGTGTTGTACTCGGCGGTGAAGGCCTCGAGCAGCGCCTGCAGCGCCGAGATGGTGGTGGGCTGCGCGGGCTGAGCGCGGAGCCACTTCTTCATCGTCTGCTGGAACCGTTCGACCTTCCCGCAGGTGCCGGGATGGTTGGGTCGGGAGTTCTTCTGGATGACGTGCAGCCGGCACAACTCGGCCTCCAGGGCGTTGCGCCCGCCCCGTCCGCCGGCGAGGCGGGTGGTGAAGACCATGCCGTTGTCGGTCAGGGTGGAGGCCGGGATCCCGTGCGAGGTCACGGCGGCGCGGAAGGTGGCCAACACGATCGGGCCGCTGACCCGCCCGTGCGCGGTGACCGACAGCGCGTAGCGGGAGTGGTCGTCCAGCCAGCTCAGGATCTCGGTGTCGACCCCGGTGCCGAGCCGGTAGTGGGTGAGATCGGACTGCCAGGTCTCGTTCGGCAGGTCGGCCTGGAAGCGAATGTAGGACGAGCGCGGGCGTTTCCGCGGCTGCGCAGTGACCAGGCCGGCTCGGGTCAGGATCCGGCTGATCGTGGCCGGTGACACGACCAGCTGGTGGTTGTGGGCCAGGTGCCAGGCAATGGTGTCCGGGCCGGCGTCGAGCCCCTGTCCGGTCAGCCGCCGCCGGAGCCCAACGATCAGCGCAACCGTCGGGGGTGGCGTCGCGGCCGGAGTGCCCTTCGGCCGGCGGGACCGCGGCTCGAGCGCCACCTCGCCCTCGGCCTCATAACGGGCCTTCAACCGATACACCCAGGACCGGTGCACCCCGTAGCGGCGGGCTACCTCGGCCGGTGTCTGCCGATCGAAGAACAACGCGGTGATGACCAGCCGGGCCTTCGACATCCACGAGCATCACCGAGCCCGCGAGCTGTCGCCGATGTCGTGAGAGATCTGTCGCCGATGTCCTGAGGGAGGACACTACCAGGCCCACCTTCTCGCGGCCGGGAGGCCGCAACTTCGTCACAACCGCTGCGCGGTGCTTCCGTCACCGGCGCCCATTCGCTACCTTTCGGCCACCCCCGGTTCGTACCGGGAACGGCCGGTGCCGATGCGGAGCCGGCACTGCACTCGTCGGGAGGTCGCGTTGCGTTCAAGCTTGTATGCGAAGGTCGCGGTCCCCGTGCTCATCGGCGCCTTGGCGCTCTCCGGGTGCGGGTCGAAGAAGGAAGACACCGGCGGTGGCGCCGGCGGCGACAAGAAGGTTGCCAAGATCGGCTTTATCGCGCCGATCTCGGGTGACCTGGCTGCGCTGGGGCTCGGCATGGAGAACAGTGCCAAGCTGGCCATCGACCAGGCGAACAAGAAGGAGACGGTCAAGGGCTGGAAGATCGAGTTCGAGCCGTTGGACGACACCGCCGACGCCAACACCGGCGCGCAGGCCGCCTCCAAGCTCGCCTCGGAGAACGACGTCGTCGGCGTCATCGGCACCCTCAACTCGTCGGTCTCCCTGCAGGTGCAGCCGATCCTGGGCCGCAAGAGCATCGTCCAGATCTCGCCGGCCAACACGCTGCCGGACCTGACCCAGGGCAAGGACTACCTGACGACCAAGAAGCGCCTGTTCGACAACTACTTCCGGGTCTCCACCACCGACGCGATCCAGGGCCCCTTCGGCGCCGACTACGTCTACAACACCCTCAAGAAGACCACCGCGGTCACCGTCAACGACCAGCTGGCGTACGGCGTGGGGCTCACGGCCAACTTCGAGCGCGCCTTCACCAAGCTCGGCGGCAAGATCCTCAGTCGACAGAAGGTCAGCAAGGGCGACAAGGACTTCGCCTCCGTGGTCAGCAAGATCAAGCCGCTCAAGCCGGGCGTCATCTACTACGGCGGCCAGTACCCCGAGGGCTCGCTGCTGTCCAAGCAGTCCAAGGCGGCCGGCATGACGGCGCCGCTGGTCGGCGGCGACGGCCTGGTCGACAAGACCTACATCAAGGTGGCGGGCAAGGCCGCCGAGGGTGACGTCGCGACCAACGTGGGCGCCCCGACGGACAAGCTGCCCTCGGCCGCCACGTTCGTGCAGGACTACCGGGCCGCCGGCTTCAAGGACGACTTCTCGGCGTACGGCGCCTACACCTACGACGCCACGAACGTCATCATCGCCGCGATGGCCAAGGTGCTGGAAGGCAAGAGCAAGATCGACGACAGCGTCCGCAAGGACATCGTCAAGGCCGTCCAGGAAACACAGATCTCCGGCGCCACCGGCGACATCGGTTTCGACGAGTTCGGCGACAACACCAACCGGGTGTTGACCGTCTACGTCATCAAGGCCGGCGAGTTCGCCCCGATCAGCACCAAGAGCTTCGACGCCGCCTGAGCCGCCGAGCGCCATGACGGTGTCGGGCGCCGACCCTCCCTCGGGGGGCCGGGTCCGACACCGTCGGCGCACCGTTTCTCGACCGGAGTAGCCGCCATCAGGTCAGCATCGGCCGCGCCCACGGAGCTTGCGTGATCACCCAGTTCCTGCAGCAGCTCGTCAACGGCACCGTGCTGGGGGCGCAGTACGGGCTGATCGCACTCGGCTACACCATGGTGTACGGCATCATCCAGCTGATCAACTTCGCGCACGGCGAGATCTACATGCTGGGCGCCTTCGGCGGCTTCACCGCCTACACCTACCTGCTGCCGGACTCCGTGCACGGCAACGCTTTCATCGTGCTGCCGGTCGTACTGCTGGTGGCGGTCCTCTTCTCGGTGGTGACGGCGGTGGCCATGGAGCGGCTGGCCTACCGGCCGCTGCGCAACGCGCCGCGGCTGGCGCCTCTGATCACCGCCATCGGCGTCTCCATCGCCCTCCAGGAGCTGGTCCGGGTCTTCTACCCCGGGGGCAACCGGCAGCAGCCGTTCCCGCAGATCCTGCCCGACCAGAAGTACAACATCGGCGGGGTCACCATCCCGTTGATCGCCATCTTCGTGGTGGTCTCCGCGGTGTGCATGATGGTCGCGCTGCAAGCCTTCGTCCGGACCTCCAAGACCGGCCGGGCCATGCGGGCGACGGCCCAGGATCCCGACACCGCCAAGCTGATGGGCGTCGACACCGACC
>JBPCOX010000030.1:0-8966 GCA_050999825.1 Mycobacteriales bacterium | reverse complement strand
CGTCGTCAAGGCCGATGGCTACGGGCACGGCATGGTGCCCGTGGCCCGGGCAGCACTGGCCGGTGGCGCCGACTGGCTCGGCGTCGCCTTCCTCACCGAGGCCATGGCCCTGCGCGCCGCCGGAATTGCCGTGCCGGTGCTGGCCTGGCTAGTCGGCCCGGCGGAGGACCTGGCACCTGCCGTCGCCGCCGGGATCGACCTGGGGGTCAACGCCGGCTGGGCGCTCGAGGCCGCGGTCGCCGCCGCCAGGACGACCGGTAGGCCGGCTCGATTGCACCTCAAGGCCGACACCGGGCTGAGCCGGGCCGGGGCCACCGCGGCCGACTGGCCGGACCTGGTCACCGCGACGGCCAAGGCGGCCGCCGCCGGCAGCGTCGAGGTCATCGGGGTGTGGTCGCACTTCGCGTACGCCGACGCGCCGGGGCATCCCACCGTGGCAGCGCAGCTGGGCGGGTTCCGTACCGCGCTGGAGGTGGCGGAGCGGGCCGGCGTACGGCCCGAGCTCCGGCATCTGGCCAACTCGGCGGCGACTCTGACCTCCCCGGAAGCCCACTTCGACCTGGTCCGGCCCGGGCTGGCCGTCTTCGGGCTCTCGCCGGTGCCCGCGGCCGGTGGTCCGGAGTCCTTCGGGCTGCGGCCGGCGATGACGCTGCGGTCCTCGGTGGCACTCGCCAAGGTGGTGCCGGCGGGCTCCGGCGTCTCCTACGGTCACCGCTACACGACCGAACGACGGACCCGGCTGGCGCTGGTGCCGCTCGGCTACGCCGACGGCGTACCGCGCAGCGCGACCAACGTGGGCGAGCTGTTGCTGGCCGGCCGGCGGCGACGCATCAGCGGCACGGTGTGCATGGACCAGTTCGTCGTCGACGTGGGGGACGACGAGGTGGCCGCGGGGGAGGAGGTCGTGCTGTTCGGCCCGGGCGACCGGGGCGAGCCCACGGCGCAGGACTGGGCGGAGGCGACCGGCACCATCTCCTACGAGATCGTCACCCGGATCGGCGCCCGGGTGCCGCGCCGCTACGTCGGGCTGGAGGAGTGAGGCGAGCCGGCCTGCTCGGCGGGATCGCCGGGGTGGTGGCGGCCGGCGCGGGGGTCGGGCTGGCGGTGGAGCGCTACGCCGTGGGCCGGACCCGGCTGCGGCCGGACCCGGCTGCCGACGAGCCGCTGGGCGAGCTGGGGGGCAGCTCGCGGAGCGTGCCGGCCGGCGACGGCGTACCCCTGCATGTCGAGGAGGTCGGCGAAGGGTCGCCCACCGTCGTGTTCGTCCACGGCTACGTGCTGGACCGGCGCTGCTGGCACTACCAGTGGGCGGATCTCCGCGACATCGGCCGGCTGGTCGCCTTCGACCAGCGCGGCCACGGTCGGTCCGGTCGCGGCTCCCGGGAGAGCGCGACGATCGACCAGCTCGGGCGTGACCTGCTTGCGGTCCTGGACGAGGCGGCGCCGGCCGGGCCCGTGGTCCTGGTGGGCCACTCCATGGGCGGCATGGCGATCATGGCACTGGCCGACCAGCGGCCGGACCTCTTCGGCGCCCGGGTGGTCGGCGTTGCCCTGATGAGCACCTCGACCGGCAAGCTCGCCGAGGTCACGCTCGGCCTGCCCGCCATGGTCCGCCGGGTGCTGCGCGCGGCGACGCCGGTCGCCGTGAAGGTGGTCGAGCGCCGGGCCGACCTGGTGGAGCGCGGCCGACGGGTCGGCAGCGACGTCGCCTTCCTGCTGACCCGCTGGTACTCCTTCGGCACCGGCGCAAGCCCGGCGCGGGTCGCCTTTGTCGAACGGATCATCGCCGGGGTCCCCGTCGACGTCATGACCGACTTCCTGCCCGCGCTGCTGGCGCACGACAAGGCTGCGGCGCTGTCCCCCCTGTGCGGCGTACCGACGCTCGTGCTGACCGGTGACCGCGACAAGCAGACCCCGGTCGGGCACAGCCGCGACCTCGCCGCGGCCGTGCCGGGTGCCGAGCTGGTGGTGCTGCCGGACGCCGGTCACCTGGTGATGCTGGAGCGGCCGCAGGAGGTCAACGCGGCGCTGCGGGCCCTGGTGCGCCGGACGACGTCTCCTGCGCCGGAGTCCCGGCCGGTATGACCGTGCCAGCGCTCGACGCCTCCGTACGGGCGGTGGCGGCCGGCGCACGTGACGTCGCCGAGCTGGTCGGACTCGCCGACGGCTGCGTGGCCTGTGCGGAGCTGGTCGCGACTCGCCGGCGGGTGGTGGTGCGCTCGGGACCACCGGCGGCCGATGTGCTGCTGGTCGGGGAGGCGCCGGGCGCCGAGGAGGACCGGACCGGTACGCCTTTCGTGGGACGCGCCGGTCAGCTGCTCGACGGGCTGCTGACCGAGGCCGGGTTGCCGAGGTCGACGGTCGCGGTGGCCAACGTCGTGCAGTGCCGGCCGCCCGGGAACCGGCCGCCGAAGCCAGCAGAGGTCGCTCGCTGCGCCGGCTGGCTGGATCACCATCTCGAGCTCGTCGACCCGCGGCTGGTGGTCACGCTCGGCCGAACGGCCACCGCGTGGGCGCTCGGCCCGCGCGTGCGCCTCACCGATGTGCGCGGCCGGGAGCATGTGTTCCGCGGTCGCCTTCTCCTGCCCACCTACCACCCGTCGGCCGCCCTCCGGTTCGGTCCGAACGGCGCGCCGCGGGCGGCGCTGGCGGCCGACCTTGCCCGAGCAGCGGCTCTGGCCGCCCGCCTGCGGAGGGCGCCGTGACGCTGGTCGTGCGCACCGCCGAGGACATGCGGCGGCTCGGCGTACGGCTGGCCGGCCTGCTGCGCGCCGGTGACCTGCTGCTGCTCACCGGCGACCTCGGCGCGGGCAAGACCACGCTGGCCCAGGGCATCGCCGCTGGGCTAGGTACCCCGGGGCCGGTGCTCTCGCCGACGTTCGTGGTGGCCCGGCGCCACGCCGGTGGCCGGCTGCCGCTGCTGCACGTGGACGCCTACCGGCTCGCCGATCTAGCCGAGGTGGACGACCTCGACCTGGACGGCGACGTCGAGGGGTCGGTCACTCTGGTCGAATGGGGTGAGGGGCGGGCCGAGCGGCTGGCTCCGGACCGGCTGCAGCTGCGGATCGAGCGGTCGCAGGATCCCGATGACGACACCCGGACGGTCACCGTCGTACCGGTCGGCGACCGCTGGAACGTGCTCCGGGCGGTCGACCTGTCCGGCTGAGCACTGGGCAGCGGCCGCAAGGAGGGGGAGGATCGGCGCCAGGAGGACGATCCGGTCGGAGGTCAGTGTGAGCCTGTCGGTCGCAAGCATCCTGGCGGAGTCGGCGCAGCGCCACCCGGACGCGCGGGCGGTCGTGCTCGGCGACTCTGCAGTGAGCTACGCCGAGTTGTGGAGGTCGGCCCGTCGATATGCGGCGGTGCTGCGCGACCGCGGCATCGGAGCGGACGACCGGGTGGCGCTGCTGCTGCCCAACGTGCCCGACTTCCCGCGCGCCTACTACGCCGTGCTGTCGCTGGGCGGCGTCGTCGTACCGGTACACGCGCTGCTCACCGCGGAGGACATCGCCTTTCTGCTGGTCGACTCGGGCGCCAAGCTGCTCGTCTGCGCCGGTCCGTTGCTCGCGACCGGCGCCAAGGGCGCGGAGCTGGCCGGCGTACCCGTGCTGGCGGTCCTGGACGAGGGGGACGCCACGGTCGAGCGGCTGGACCGGCTGGCGGGGCAGGTGACGCCGGTGGAGACGTTCGTCTCCCGGGAGCCCGGCGACGACGCGGTGATCCTTTACACCTCGGGGACCACCGGCCGGCCCAAGGGAGCCGTGCTCAGCCAGCTCAACCTGGTGCTGAACGCCCAGATCACGGTCACCGACGCCACCGAGATGACCCCGGACGACGTGATCCTCGGCTGCCTGCCGCTGTTCCACTCCT
Organism: Mycobacteriales bacterium; assembly: GCA_050999825.1. Lineage (GTDB taxonomy): Bacteria > Actinomycetota > Actinomycetes > JALYNC01 > JALYNC01 > JBPCOB01. Next base: position 5,096 of record JBPCOX010000030.1, on the reverse strand, counting down.
TCGGGCAGACGTGCGCGATGAACGCCGGCCTGATGGCGGGCGCCACCCTGGTGCTGATGCCACGCTTCGACGGTGCGGCGGCGCTCGACCTCATGGTCCGGCACCAGGTGACGATCTTCGAGGGTGTGCCGACGATGTACCACGGGCTGATCGAGGCCGCCCGCACCGACGAACGACGGCCCAAGCTCAAGATCGCATGCTCCGGCGGCGCCGCTCTTGCGGCGGCGGTGCTCGAGGCTTTCCGTGAGGTGTTCGGCGCCGACATCGCCGAGGGGTACGGACTGTCGGAGACCTCGCCGGTGGCGACGTTCAACCAGCGGGTGTACGGCCGCAAGCCGGGTACCGTCGGCCGGCCGATCTGGGGCGTCGACGTGGCGATCGCCCGCGCCGAGGTGGAGGACCGGATCGAACCGCTGCCGGTCGGGGAGATCGGTGAGGTGGTCATCCGCGGCCACAACGTCATGAGCCGCTACCAGGGCAACACGCCGGCCACCGAGGCCGCGATCGTCGACGGCTGGTTCCGCTCCGGCGACCTCGGCACCCTCGACGCCGACGGTTTCGTCACGATCGTGGACCGCAAGAAGGACATGGTGCTGCGCGGCGGCTTCAACGTCTATCCACGCGAGGTCGAGGAGGTGCTGATCCGCCACCCCGCGGTTGGCCAGGTGGCGGTGATCCCCATCCCCGACGAGCGGTACGGCGAGGAGATCTGCGCCGTCGTGGTCCGGGACGCGTCGGTGGCCGACCGGGACGCCGAGGAGCTGCAGGCGGAGCTGATCGCGTGGGGGCGCGAGAACCTGGCCGGCCACAAGTACCCGCGCCGGGTCGACTTCGTCGACACCCTGCCCCTCGGTCCGTCGGGCAAGGTGCTCAAGCGCGAGCTGGTGGCGGCGTACCGGGAATAGGTAGCCGGCCGGCCTGGTCGCGGGCCCCCGGTTTCGTGCCGCCCTGGCCGGTGCTCATCGGCTGAGAGCGCACAACATCCCCCGCGGGTTCGCAACTACGCTCGACTGGTGCTGCTGCTCGCCATCGACACCGCCACCCCGGCCGTTACCGTCGCGCTGCGGAACGGCGAGGTGGTGCTGGCCGAGTCCAGCACCGTGGACGCGCGGCGCCACGGCGAGCTGCTGGCGCCGGCCATCAGGCAGGTGCTGCAGGCGGCGGGCGTCGTGCCGAGTGGGCTGACCGCCGTCGTCGTCGGCCTGGGGCCGGGCCCCTACACCGGGCTGCGGGTGGGGGTGGTGACTGCCGCGGCGCTGTCGCACTCGCTCGGAGCTCCGGCGTACGGCGCGTGCTCCCTCGACGTCATCGCGGCCGACGCCCAGCCGGGCGAGGGGTTCGTCGTGGCGACCGACGCCCGCCGGCGCGAGGTCTACTGGGCGGCCTACGACGGCAGCGGCAACAGGGTCGACGGTCCGCACGTCGACCGACCGGCCGACGTGCCGGTGGGTGACCGCCGGGTGGAGGGTCCGGCAGTGGATCTCTACGCCGAAGCCATGGGCTGGCGCGGCGGCGCGGTTCGCTACCCCCGCGCTGCCACGCTGGGCCGGCTGGTCGCCGCCCGCGCCGCGGCCGGGCGTCCGGGCGACGAGCTCAGGCCGCTCTACCTGCGCCGCCCGGATGCAGTGGAGCGCGCTGCGGTGACGCCGGCGTGACGGTGGCGGTCCGGCCGATGCGGTGGTGGGACATCGAGGGACTGATGCCCCTGGAGCGGGAGCTGTTCGCTCCGGAGTGCTGGTCGGCCGCGCTGTTCTGGTCGGAGCTCGCCCAGGCCGACACCCGGCACTACCTGGTCGCCACCGAGGCCGGGGAGGTGGCCGGCTACGCCGGGCTGTGCGTCTACCCGGACGGGGCCTCCGTCCAGACCCTCGCCGTACGCCGGGCGTCCCAGGGCCGCGGAGTCGGCGCCGGCCTGCTGATGGCGCTGCTCGCCGAGGCGGCGCGCCGCGGTCGCGACGTGGTCACGCTCGAGGTCCGCGCCGACAACGAGCGGGCGCAGGCGCTCTACGCCCGCTTCGGCTTCGCGCCGGTGGGCCGCCGCCGCGGCTACTACCAGCCGAGCGGCACCGACGCCGTGGTGATGATGCTGCGCGGCGTACGCCAGCGGGTGGAGCGGACCGGATGACGGCCGGGCCGCTCGTCCTCGGCATCGAGACCTCCTGCGACGAGACGGGTGTGGGCATCGTCCGAGGCTCGACGCTGCTCGCCGACGCGGTGGCCAGCAGCGTCGAGGAGCACGCCCGCTTCGGCGGCGTGGTGCCCGAGGTGGCCAGCCGAGCCCACGTCGAGGCGATGGTGCCCACGGTCGACCGGGCCCTGGCCGAGGCCGGAGTGCGGTTCGCCGAGCTGGACGCCGTCGCGGTCACGGTGGGGCCCGGCCTGGCCGGCGCGCTGCTCACCGGTGTCGCGGCCGCGAAGGCCTACGCGCTCGCCCTGGGCAAGCCCCTGTACGGCGTCAACCACCTCGCGGCGCACGTCGCGGTGGACGAGCTGGAGCACGGGCCGCTCCCGCAGCCGTGCGTGGCGTTGCTGGTCTCCGGCGGGCACTCCTCGCTGGTGCTGGTGCGCGACCTGGTCGGTGATCTCCAGTCGATCGGTTCCACCGTGGACGACGCCGCCGGCGAGGCCTTCGACAAGGTGGCGCGGCTGCTCGGCCTGCGCTTTCCCGGCGGACCGGAGATCGACCGCCTGGCCGGCACCGGCGACCCTGCGGCAGTCGCCTACCCCCGCGGCATGGCCGGCAGCGGCTCGTTCGACTTCTCCTTCTCCGGCCTCAAGACCGCGGTGGCCCGCGACGTGGAGGCGAGGCGGCGCGCCGGTACGCCGGTGCCGGTCGCGGACCTGGCGGCGTCGTTCCAGGAGGCCGTCGTGGACGTGCTGACCGCCAAGGCGGTCGCCGCCTGCCGAGCGTTGGCGGTGGGCCACCTGCTGCTGGCCGGGGGCGTCGCGGCCAACTCCCGGCTCACCGCGCTCGCGGCGCAACGCTGCGCTGCCGCCGGCATCCGGCTCCGCGTGCCCCGGCCGGCCCTGTGCACCGACAACGGCGCGATGGTGGCCGCGCTCGGCTCACGGCTGCTCATGGCCGGCGTACCGCCGTCGAAGCTGGACCTGCCGGCCGACCCGGCACTGCCGCTCGCGGCTGCCGGCGCATGACCGGCTTCGCGCTGCTGGCGCTGTCGGCCGTGCTGTTGGTCGCCGGCGCCGAGCTGTTCGTGGACAACGCCGTCGGAGCAGCCCGCCGGCTCGGCGTCACGGTCATGGCGATCGGCCTCCTGCTCGCCGGTGCGGAGCCGGAGGAGATGTTGACCGGGGTGCTTGCCTCCCTTGCGCATCGGCCCGGGCTCGCGGTCGGCGACGCGCTGGGCGCCAACATCACGATGCTGACCCTCACCCTGGGTCTTGCGGCCGTGATCCGCCCGGTGCCGTTCGACCGCCGGGTGCGCTCCTACGCCGTGCTGGCGTCGGTCGCCGGAATCCTCGGCGCACTGGCCCTGGCCGGTGGGCTGGTGACCCGGCTGGAGGGTGCGCTTCTGCTGGCGGCGTACGCGGGGCTGGTCGCCGTGATCTGGCGACGGGAACGGGAACCTCCCCTGCTCGGTGAGCTGGCCGAGATGGCGGCGAACGACGACCACGAAGGCGGCCCGGATCGCTCGCCGTTGCTGTCGCTGCTGCTCGCCCTGGCCGGGGTGGCCGTGATGACCGCGGGCGGCCGGGCCGCCATCGCGGGCGCGATCCGGGTGGTCGACCTCCTGCACGCCTCCGACAGCGCCGTGGGGCTCACGTTCCTGGCGCTGGCGACGACCGCGGAGCTGTTCGCGCTGGTCCTCGCCGCCGCCCGACGGGGAGCCACCGAGATCGCCGTAGCCGGGGTGGTCGGCTCCGCGGCGTACAACGCCACCGCGACGCTGGGGGCCGCGGCGCTGGTCCGACCGCTCGCCGCCGGCGGTCTGCTGCTGCCCGCGGCCCTCGCCGCAGCGCTGCCCATGGCTCTGGTCTGGCTGGCCCGCAAGGGTCGGCTGGGACGCCCGGCCGGGGTGGCGCTGCTCGGCGGTTACGCGGCCTTCGTCGCCCTGGTGCTGCGCTGAAGCCCGATTTCACAGTTGGCACTCAGCGCGCTAGAGTGCCAATGCCAGGGACGGTGGCCGGACCCCGCGACGGCGGCCGCCGCTTCTGATCCATCCGTGCAGGCGAAGCTTCGAAGGGGAAGTCCACCGTGACGACCGCCACCATGAACAAGGTCAAGATCAAGCCACTCGAGGACCGGATCGTCGTGCAGGCCAACGAGGCCGAGAACACGACCGCGTCCGGCATCGTGATCCCGGACACCGCCAAGGAGAAGCCGCAGGAGGGCACCGTGATCGCGGTCGGCCCCGGCCGCTTCGAGGACGGCAACCGGGTGCCGCTCGACGTCTCCGTCGGAGACACCGTGATGTACAGCAAGTACGGCGGCACCGAGGTCAAGTACGCCGGCGAGGAGTACCTCGTGCTCTCCGCCCGCGACGTACTCGCGATCATCGAGAAGTAGTCCAGACGCGCGAACGCCCCGGAGCCGACCGGCGCCCGGGGCGTCGCCATGAGAGGAACCGATGTCGAAGATTCTGGAGTTCTCCGCCGAAGCACGTCACTCCCTCGAGCATGGCGTCAACGCCCTCGCCGACGCCGTCAAGGTGACCATCGGCCCGCGCGGGCGCAACGTCGTGCTGGACAAGAAGTTCGGCCCGCCGACCATCACCAACGACGGCGTAACCATCGCCCGCGAGGTCGAGCTCGCCGACCCGCACGAGAACCTCGGGGCCCAGCTCGCCAAGGAGGTCGCCACCAAGACCAACGACGTGGCCGGGGACGGTACGACGACCGCCACCGTGCTGGCCCAGGCGATGGTCGCACTTGGGCTGCGCAACGTGGCCGCCGGCGCCGACCCGATGGCCCTCAAAGCCGGCATGGAGCGTGCCGTGGCGCGGGTCAGTGCCGAGCTGCTAGCCCGCGCCCAGGAGATCGAGACCCAGGAGGAGATGGCGCACGTCGCGTCCATCTCGGCTCAGGACCGGGCCATCGGCGAGCTGATCGCCGAGGCCATGAGCAAGGTCGGCAAGGAC
>JBPCOX010000018.1:0-15869 GCA_050999825.1 Mycobacteriales bacterium | reverse complement strand
CGCAACCGCGAGCTTCTCCATCTCGAAGCGGCAGACCTTGGCCTTCGCCTCCTCATGGTCTGACCGTCGCTGAGTGTCGTGCACGGCGCTGTCCGCAGCGCAGCTGTTCCGCAAGGGAAACGTCCAGAGGCAGGGGCTGTCCGATAGACGACGGTCTACCGCGCGATCCAGCGCGCACTCCCGCCACAGCCGGGTGAGAAGGCGGACGCGTCACGTTCGGCCTGAGCGAACTCGACGAACACCGGCGCGCGGAGGCTGCCCGCCGGTGGGAGGTGCTTCGCCCGCACATCGAGGATCAGGTGCCGCTCGTGGCGGTGGCGGAGCGCGCCGGCGTGCCGCTGCGCACGATGCAACGCTGGCTGGGGCAGTACCGAGCCGATGGGCTTGTTGGGTTGGCCCGACGCCCGCGCAGCGACCGGGGTTGCCGAACGTTTCCGCCGGAGCTGGTCACGGTGATCGAAGGTCTGGCCTTGCACCGGCCGGCGCGCTCGATCGCGACCGTTACCCGGCAGGCGGGCCGGGTCGCGGCCGATCAAGGCTGGCCCATCCCGTCCTACAGCTCGGTGCGCACCATCGTCGCCGGGCTAGATCCGGCGATGACGACCCTCGCGCACGACGGCCCGACCACCCTGCGGGACAAGTACGAACTGGTCTACCGCCGCCGCGCAGAACACCCCAACGCCATGTGGCAGGCCGACCACACCGAACTCGACCTCCTGATCCTGGACGAGCACGGCACACCTGTCCGGCCGTGGCTGAGCATCGTGCTCGATGACCACTCCCGCGCCGTCGCTGGCTGCAACGCGTTCCTCGGTGCGCCCTCAGCGCTGAACACGTCGTTGACGCTGCGCCAGGCGATCTGGCGCAAGCCCGATCCGGCGGCCTGGCCGGTCAGCGGGATCCCCGACGTGCTCTACGTCGACCACGGCAGCGACTTCATCAGCCACCACCTCACCTGGGTCGCGATCGACCTGCACGTGCAGCTCATCCACTCTGCCGTGGGACGACCCCAAGGCCGCGGCAAGATCGAGCGCCTGTTCGGCACCATCACCACCGAACTGATGCCTCAACTACCCGGCCAGCTCGTGCACGGACGACCGACCAGCCCGCCGCGGCTCACGCTCACCGAGTTGGACCAGGCGCTCACCCGCTGGGTGGTCGAGGACTATCACCGACGAGTGCATCCCGAGACCGGCCAACCCCCTCACGCCGCGTGGCTCGGCCAGGGATGGCTGCCCCGCATGCCCGACACCCTCGAAGACCTCGACTTGCTGCTGGTCATGGTGGCGACACCGCGCACCGTGCACCGCGACGGGATCCGCTTCCAGGGCCTCCGGTATCTCGCGCCGACCTTGGCGCCCTACGTCGGAGACAAGGTCACCATCCGCTACGACCCCCGCGATCTGGGCGAGATTCGGGTCTTTCACCGCGACCGGTTCCTGTGCCGGGCCATCAGCGACGCCCACGCCGGTGAGCACCTCACCCTGGCCGACATCAAGACCGCTCGCACCGCCCGCCGACGCGACCTGCGCGCCGGCCTCAACACCCGCGTCGCCGCCGCCGACCAGTACAGCCGAACCGAACTCAGCGCGACCCCACCGGCCCGGCGATCCCGATCAAACCGGAAGCTGGCCGTCTACCTCGAGGACAAGACGTGAGCGAGCGATTCAGCGCGACCAAACAACACCGACGCTTCGTCGAGTTCGCCGACGCCATCAAACGCAACGCCACCATCGGACTCTGCTACGGCCCCGCCGGAGTCGGCAAAACACTGTCCGCCCGTCGCTACAGCTGCTGGGACGGCGTGCCGGTCGACGCCGGCTACCTGCTGGGAGCCGTCGGCACCATCCTGGCCCCAGACCGTTCTTGCGGGGCGCTGGTGGTGGACCACGCCGGAGGGGTGGCCGCGAGCAGGATCTCGCCAACTCCGCTCGTGACACCGATGGTGAACGAAGCCTGCGCGCAGGCCGGGCTGCCGGTGCTCCGTGTGCTCTGCTAGACGGCGCTCATGAGGCCCGCCCGCGCCGGAGCACCGGACGCTCAGCCTCCACGGTGAGTCCAGGTTCCGGCTGCGGGACGCTGTAGCCGGACGACCTCGAGCCGACTGCGCGCCCACGGTTGCGGCGGTACCGTCGCGTTATGCTCCGACGCTTCATATACCTGGACAGGACAACCCTGGACCAGTACGTGTCTGCCCTGGAGGGCGGTCGTACGACCGAGTCGACGACGCGCCTCATGCATACCGGCACGGGTGCCGGCGGCTTGGATGCGAAGCTGGTCAAGGCCTCAGCCGAGCGGTCACGAGAGGAAGAAGAGTCAAGGACACTTGCCGATACGGACGAGGCCCGATTCGACCGGCTGCTTCGGGCAGCAGACGCTGAGCCAGAAGCCCTCGGCTGGGTCGAGGTTACGCAGCCCGACACTGACTTCGATGGGATTGGCCTCGGAGCCATGGTGGCCTGGGAGTGCGATCTTTACATCCCCGAGATCCTTCGAACGCTGGCCCGATCAGGTGAGGTTTTGCCGGCCATCGGGATGATGCAGAACCTACTGCCGACGGCGAGGCGTCTGGGGCTGGACACAGAGGGACTTCCTAGCGACGAGGAGATGGGAGCTGCGGCCGACTTCATCAGTGGGATGGACGCGAGCCTTCTCGCTGTTGGGGAGGACGACGAGACGGACTGGCGGATAGCTGGCCAGCTCAATGAAGAGTCGTTGCACGGTGACATCGAAGGCAGAGCGCGCGTCGTCGGGAAGATCTCCCAGATAGTCCGCAGGGGTCGTTGGAAGCCGTACCTGACCTTTCCCGGCATAAAGCTCATGCCGCGTGAGGAGCGGCGGAGAATGGAGCGTCAGGCGCCTGCCCCGGGCAAGGAAAGCGAGTACCTCTCAGGTCCAGCGCTCATGCTGGACATCCTTGCGATCTACCGCTGACCTCGGCGTAGGCGTCGCCGAGCAGATGGCTCACCCTGGCACCGTCCGCGGCTGCCGCTGCCGGTTCTAAACCACTCATGACCTGCAGATAACGTCCTTTATTTCATGCGAGGCATTGCCGGGGGAGCGGCGTGTCGGAGGTACTCGGATGAGCAGCCTGTTGACCCGTTCCCGGTACAGCGCGCGGCCGGTACGACCGCGAACTCGGAGTAGTGCCAACCGCAGCGGCCATAGTCGTGCCACGAACGCTCCCGGGGGCGGGCCACCAGGTCGTGGATGACCTCGATCAGGCCGTAGAAGGTGTCCTCGTCCCACGCCTCGGGCCGCAGCGGCCAGGCCACCGGGAGCCCGACCCGGTCGGTGAGCGTCGCTGGGGGTCGACCTCGCGGTCGTCGGAGTCCGCTGAGGCCACCGGCTCAAGGGCGGGTGCCCAGCAGCAGGGGCACTTGGCTGGTCGCCGTCAGGTGGCCAGCCAGTTGCGGGTGTAGGCGGCCGGCGATGGCGACCAGGTCGGCGTGGCGGGCGGGAAGGTCCTCGCGCAGGAGTGGTTCGTGGTGCGCGATGCGGTTGCGCAGTGCGTGGAGGCGGCCGACCTTACGGTCGACCTCGGCCCGGCTGGTGGCACTGGGGAAGGCATGGTGCAGCAGCGGCACCCACAGGGTCTTCTCGTGCGCGCTGGAGGACAGGTAGCGCCAGAAGCCGAAGTTGAGTTCGGCCACGACCTTGCCAGCGGTCGCGGCCGGGCCGCCGGCGTCCCGGACCGCCTGGGCGACGAGCTCGCGCGGCTTGGAGTTGATGTCCACCTGGTGGTTGACGCGGCTGCCCCCGCGGTAGGTGTGCTTGGTACGCAGCACCGGCGCGAAGACCCGGGCGGCGTCGTCCAGAAGCCAGTGCCCTGGCCCGGGCCAACGTCCGCTGGCGGCGCCGTCGTAGGCGTTACGCAGGGCAATCTCCAGATGCGCCAGATCGCGGTGCAGGGCAGCGCTGATCTGGGCGTTCCACTCGTAGAGCGCGAGGGCCGTTCCCGGTTGCCGCTGGTCTGCGTCAAATAGCTGGACAGCCGGGCCGCGCTGAGCCAGCCGTCGACCCATGGGCCGTTGTGCAGGGTTGGCACCGGACCGCCCGTCATGGCTTCGCCTGCCGTTGTCCCCCTGTTGACTCATGTCAATGTGCGCGCGTAGCGGGGGTCGTTGACTCATCACCGGATGCGCGCGGCGGGGTTGGCGTGGCTGGGGTGAATCGTTGTTGCGCGGCTTGGCGGGAGATGCCGAGTTGGGCGCCGATCGTCGACCAGGGGTGTCCGGTTTGGCGGGCCCGGGTGACGGCGGCGGCGAGGGTGTGTTCGGCGGCGGTGGCGTGCTGATCGGCGGTCTTGATCCAGTCGAGGATGTCGAGGTCGGGCCCGGACAGTGTGACCGGCGGCTGGCCTTTGCCCACGGGGGAACGTCTGCTCTGGCAGGAGCGGCACAGCGGTACCGGGCCGTAGCGGACCGCCGCGGTCAGGGTGCAGTCGGGCCGGTCGGCCGGGTCGTCGGCGTAGTGGCAGCGGACCGCGGCGTCAACCCGTCCTTGACGCGGCGGGGTGCTCACGAGGCCGCCCGCCGGAGCGGCGGTGTGTCGAGCCGCCCGATTCAGGCGCTGATCTCGGCGGCGAGGCGGTTGCGACGGGGGCCTTGGTGCGCGCCGCGGCCTTGCTGGTGGTCAGGGTGAGCAGCTCGCCGGTGAGGGCCTGAACCTGGCGTTGGATCGCCGCCGGGTTCAGCTCGTCGTAGGTGTCGGTCATGATCGCCTTGTCCTCGGCGGTGACGGCCGGGTGCCTGTCGGCGCGGCGGTGCGGGGTGGCCGGGACGTCGTACTTCTTGGTGACCTTCGCTCCGTCGCGGACCTTGGAGATCAGTTTCTGCTGGGCCAGGAAGTAGTTCGTGAGCTGCGACTGCAGCACCCAGATCTTGTTCAGCAGCACCAGTTCCGCGGTGGTGTCGTAGCGGTGGTAGCCGACGACGGTCCGCACGACCGCCCAGTTCTTCTGCTCCACGTGGGCACCGTCGTTGGAGTTGCCCGGGCGGGACCGGGTGAAGGTGATCTGCCGCTGCTGGCACCAGTGCAGCAGGTGGTGATTGATGAACTCGCTGCCGTTGTCCGAATCCACACCGAGGATCGGGAACGGCATGATCGTGGCGATCTCGGCCAGCGCGGCGATGACCCACCGCCGGGCCTTGTTCGGCACCGTGCGGTTCTCCGTCCACCCGGTGGCGATGTCGGTGACGGTCAGGGTGTAGCAGTGATCCCCGACGGCGTTGCAGCCTTCGTGCCCGACCAGGTCGATCTCGACGAACCCGGGCACCGCGTCGTCCCACTGCGCCCACGTGCGGATCGGGATCGCGTCCTTCAGCAGCGATCCCGGCTTGGTGTGGGAACGGCCCCGCGGCCACATCGCGGCCCGGTCCGCGGCCAGCCGGCGGTCCATCGTGGCCGGTGACATCGCGATCAGCGCCGCGGCGATGTCATCGCCGATGTCCAGCTCGCCGAACCGGCGAAGGGTCGCCACCAGGCCCGCCATCACCGGGGCCAGCCGCTTACCGGTCGGCGCGCCCAGCACCGCCCAGCAGAACCTCAACGCCAGCACAACGTCGATCCCGTAGGTCGGCTGCCGCGGGCGACGCGGCCGGATGATCCTCGGCGTCAACGCCTGACCGAGAGCCTTCCGGGCGTGGCTGCGGTGCCCACCCGTCGTCGCGCACAACTCATCGAGGATCCGGCCCTTCCCGGCCTTGTCCGCCCGCCGATACCGCGTCGCAGTCGCCTTCGTCACCGCCTGACGCTGGCTCAAAGTCAGTCCCATCACCGGGGCCTACCGACAACCGGACCCCCGGCCAGGCAGACGCGCTGCTACGCGCGCATTCCCTAATGAGTCAACGACCACCCCTACGCGCGCATATTTGGTGAGTCAACGCGGTCCCTTGCCGCGCCAGCCGCTGGCACGTATCGTTCTCGTCGTACAGCCCCGGTGGACCGCTGGCCTTGGCCATGTCGCCGGGGCTTCGTCGTGGGTAGCCACAAAGCCGCCGTCAGGGCCGGTCACGAGGCCACAGCGCCGATGACGGTGAGCTTGGGCCGCCCGCTTCGCCCGTACGGGCGCTTGAGCGTGTAGTGGTACTCCTGCGACTTGCCGGTCGGGCTCAGCGGGGCGTCCTTCACGCGGGTGACACGCTCGATCAGGCCGCTCTCGCGCAGCACCCGCAAGCCCCGCTCGGCACTCTCGGTGCTTACGCCGTACCAATCCCGGGCCTTCTCCGTGGGCAGGACGAACCCCGGCTTCAGCGTGGAGCTAACCAGCAGCATCACCTTCGCCGGGAACGTCAGCGTGGTGTACCAGCGCTGTTCGCCGGTCCAGTAGTCGAACGGCAGGGTGAAGTAGCGCTCGGCGCGCGTGCCGCCGTTTGGGGAGGTGTAGGCCTTTCCGGTGCCGTCCTCACGCAACGCCGTCAGCACGGTCAGCCGACCGCTGCGACCCCGGTCAACCAGCCGGTAGGTACCCTCCATACGGCGCCACGCCTTAGACACCGCGGTGACGCCCTGGTCCGCGTCGTGCTGCAGCCCGAGCGCGCGGGCCCACACTCGGGAGTCCAGCGGCCTGCTGGTCCAAGGCTCCGCGCTGACCAGTGCCCGGTGCAGCAGGAATAAGTCCAGGGCGCGCTCATCGTGGGCCGCGAGCATCCGGTGCAGGGGCCCGTGCACGGGCTTGGCCTGCCTGCCGCCCTGGACGAAACTGTGGCGGACGTTCACCCGCTCAGTGGGGCGCTTGGCCGCCTGCAGGAGACCATCGACGGTGGCCTGCTGCTCGCGCTTGGCTTGCTGGTCATGGAGTCAGCATGCCGCCACGACGGTGCGGAAGCCAGCCCCCGCGGACCTAGCCGGTTGCCGCCAGAGACGGAACTGTAAAAGCCCCTCGCATCCCGCTCGAATGCCATCGAAGGCCGAATCGAAGAGCCTCACTCCGGTTGCCGCCACTGCCGCGGGAGGGTGGCGGCGCCGCGAGCTCGGTCAGCGCTCCGGCAAGTCACGCCCTACTTCCCGCCACGTACGCGACCGATGGCCGCGCCACCGGGACGGCTTGCCCGCGCCCATCGCCCCCGGCGAGGGTGATGAACTCCCCCGCCCTTGGTCCGAGTCGGACCAAGTGCCCAGGCCCCGGCCCAGGCCCCGGCTGGAAAGACTCCGCCAGCGTCATGGTGCGCAGCCAACCCCAATCCGTCCACCCGATCCCACCGCGACCCGCGATCGACGTGCGCGACGACACGGATCGTGGATCGGGATCTCCGCCGAGCGGGGGTTTACCGAGGGCACCCGCCGTCTCATCGATAGGGTCCACGAGGTGGACCACAACCGGCTGTTTTACGGCGACAACCTGGCCGTCATCAGCCAGCGGATCGCTGCCGCGTCGGTCGACCTCGTCTACCTGGACCCGCCGTTCAACTCCAACCGCAACTACAACGTCATCTTCGCCCGGCGGGACACCATCGAGGACCCGAGCAACGCCCAGATCCAGGCCTTCGGCGACACCTGGCACTGGTCCCCAGTGACCGAGCAGCAGTACGACCAGGCCGTGTCCGGCGGGCTGCCTTCCCGCACCGTCGACGTGCTGGCCGCTCTGCGCACGTTGCTGGGCGAGAACGATGCGATCGCCTACCTGGTGAACATGGCGCCGCGGCTCGTCGAGCTGCACCGGGTGCTGAAGCCCACCGGCTCGCTGTACCTGCACTGCGACCCGACGATGAGCCACTACCTGAAGCATGCTCGATGCGATCTTCGGGCCAGACACCTTCCGCAACGAGATCACCTGGCTGCGATCCGGAGCCAAGAACGACTCCCTGCGGTACGGCCGCAGCCACGACGTCATCCTCTTCTACACCCCGTCCAAGAAGTTCACCTGGAACGTGCAGTACCTGCCGTTCGAGGAGGCTCGATCATCAAGAACTACACCCACGTCGAGGAGGGCACCGGCCGCCGGTACCGACGCGGCGACCTCACCGCCGCGAAGCCCGGCGGCGACGTCGACTTCGACTGGCACGGCGTCCGCCCCTACAAGGGCCGGCATTGGGCCTACTCCCGGGAACACCTCGAGCAGATGCTCGCCGAAGGCCGCGTCGAGTTCCGGCGTACCGGGATGCCGGTCTACAAGCGCTACCTCGACGAGCAGCCCGGGGTGCCGCTACAGGACGTGTGGACCGACATTCGGCTCACCTCAGCGGACAAGGAGCGGCTGGGATACCCCACCCAGAAGCCGGTCGCTCTGCTGCAGCGGATCATCGCGGCGAGCAGCAACCGAGGCGACGTTGATCCTCGACCCGTTCTGCGGCTGCGGCACCACCATCGACGCAGCACAGCGGCTCGGCAGGCAGTGGATCGGCATCGACGTCACCTACATCGCGATCGACCTCATCGCCAAACGGCTGCGGCACACCTTCGGCGACGACATCGACGAGCAGTACGAGACCTTGGGTATCCCCCGCGATCCCGACGCCGCTCAAGCGCTGTTCCAGCGATCACCGTTCGACTTCGAACGCTGGGCAGTTTCCCTCATCAACGCGCAGCCCAACGAGAAGCAGGTCGGAGACCGCGGCGTAGACGGCGTGGCCCGGTTCTCCCTCGGAGGGTCGGGGGTCGGGCGGGTGCTTGCCTCCGTCAAAGGCGGGAAGACCATCACACCGCAGTTCGTCCGCGATCTTCTCGGCACGGTGCAGACGCAGAAGGCGCAGATGGGTGTCCTCATCACCATGGCCGAGCCCACCCGCGGAATCCGCGACGCGATTGATCACGGGGGCAGCTACACCTGGCCGGTTAACGGCGAGAACTTCCCGCGGGTCCAGGTCCTCACCATCGCGGAGCTACTGGCGGGCAAACGCCCCCTGATGCCCACCACGTTCACGCCCTACATCGCTGCCCAGCGGGCCCGCGCGCCGTCCGAGCAGATGTCGCTCACCATCGAGTAACCGGCCCCGGAGGTGCCGGCCACTGCCCGAGACCAACGCTGGAAACCTGCCGAGGTCCGAAGGGCCGGTCTCGTCGCCGCGCTCGGCGCGACGTGGCTGATGATGGACCAAACCGCCGTCGCCGTGCGGAGCAGGCTCGACCCGGACCGGGTCACCGCCCGGAAAGTACCGGCGCGCCGCGCGACCGCCCCCGACAGTCAGCATCATCAGCCTGCGAACCCTGGCCCACGTCTCGGTCGGCTACGAACCAGCCGTGCTCGAGCGGCTGATCCTTGACCACGCACCCGACGCCGACCCCGACGACGGAGCGCCGGACGAGGACCCGGCCGCCGACCACTGCGACAGCGCCTGACGGCGCTGGCTTCGCCGTGTGGTCCAGAAATCTGGCCTGTGGTCTGCCCAGGGCATTCGACCCCAGGCCAGATCGACTGGCAGCAGATGCAGAAAGGAGGAACGACCGATGAGCAACGCACTCATCGAGCTGCTCACCGCGGTGACCCAGCTCGGTACGGCAGCGCTGCTCGCGGTCGCAGCGGTCGCTGAAATTCGCGTTCGGAGACGCGAACGGCGCCGGGCTAGACCCCGACGCCGACGCAACCGCTAGGCAGCGAGTAGGGGGCGCGGCATCCAGTCGCGCTTCCCACTCGCTCCTCAGAATACGCCCGCAGCCCTCGGGAAAGGAACCCCGTGATCACCGCAACTCTCGCCGCCGGCACCACCGTTGTGCTGCCCTGCAACGCTCCCGCCGCCGCGCCGAGCACGATCCCGAAGCCTAGGGCATGTCTCTCAAGTGATCGCCGGTGGGGAACAACTACTCCGGTGGCGCCTCGAGATGAGTTGACGGATGCGCAGTGGGCGGTGACCGAGCCATTGATGCCGCGGGTCAACGGCCGGTCGCAGCCCAACTCTCTCGTGGGCGCTGCGCGAGCGACGCCCGCCTCAGTTCGGCTGGACCGGCCGCTGAATCCGGTCGACGCACTGCGATGGCGCCTCTACCGTTCGCCGGCGTGGACCGCTCCCAGAACTTCGACATCGCCCACTTGCGCCATCCGATTGCCGCGCCGGTGGCCCCCGAGCAGCTGCGCGACCTGCTCGGCTGGCTGAGTCCACCCCCAGGGGGCCGCGCCGTCGACCTCGGCTGCGGCGAGGGCGAGTGGCTGCAGGAGCTGCTGCTCGCCCAGCCCGGGCTCACCGGGGTCGGCGTCGACCACATGCTGCCGGCCTCCGCCGCCGAGCGCACCGCCCAGCGGGGGCTGAGTGACCGGGTGCGCTAGACCGAGGCCGACGCCGCCACCTGGAGCGACGGGCTCTTCGACGTGGTGCTGTGCGTGGGCGCGAGCCACGCCTTCGGCCGGCTGGAGGACATGCTGGCCGCCGTCCGGCGGCACCTGCGCCCCGGCGGCCAAGTGCTGGTCGGCGACACGATCTGGGAGGGCACCCCGTCCGCCGCTGCCCTGGCGGCCCTCGAGGCCTCTCCCGACGACTTCCCCGACCTCGCCGGCCTCGTGCGGGCCAGCCGCGAGCACGGGTTTGAGTCGTCGTACGGGCACACGAGCACGCTGGCCGAATGGGACGAATACGAGTTCAGCTGGACCGGCTCGCTCGTCGACTGGGCCCTGCGGGAGGCCCCGACGACCGAGGATCGCGACCAGGCGCTGGCCGCCGCCCGGGAGCACCGCGACGCCTGGCTGGAAGGCTGGCGCCGCCTGCTGGGCTTCGCCACCCTCGTGCTGCATGACGTCGCCACCGCGCCCGGCTGATTCGCCTCCAGGTCACCGTCGGGCGCGCGCCCGCAGCGCGACCGGGTGAGTGCACCACAGCGCCCCGCCACGGCCGGCCCGCGAGCCGGCCGCCGCTGACCGCCCTGGTGCTCATCGCCTCCCTGGTTGGCTGGCTGGCGAGCACCGACGTACAGGTACCGCAGAAGCGCGACCCAGCGGCGGCGGCTTGAGCCGCAGATGACCACGGCGGCGCTGGTAAGCCACTTCTAGGGCGCGTGTCTCAAGTGCGGATCCAGGCCAGGACCGCGGCGAGGACGACTGCTCCGCGGTAGATGAGGGCGTGTTTGTCGTAGCGGGTGGCCAGTCCGCGCCACTGCTTGAGCAGGGCGAAGGAGCCCTCGACGACGTTGCGCTTCTTGTACAGCTCGCGGTCGTAGCTGACCGGCCGGCCGCCCTTGATTCCGCAGCGGGCACGGTGGCCTCGTTGATCGCGAGGTTCGGGGATGACCGCGGTGATGCCACGGGAGCGCAGGTGGGCCCGGATGGCCTTGGAGGAGTAGGCCCGGTCGGCCAGCACCGCGTTCGGGCGGGTTCGTGGCCGACCGGGTTCAGGCCGGGCTACTTGGATGCCGGCCAGCAGCGGCAGGCAGACCGGGGCATCGCCGGCCTGGCCGGCGCCGATCAGGATCGACAGCGGGCGTCCCCGGCCGTCCACTGCGTGATGGACCTTGGTCGACAGGCCCCCGCGGGAAAGCCCGATCCCGTGGTCAGGCGGCTCTGTGCGGGGTCCGCGTCCGTCAACTCCGCCCGTACCGCCACCAGGTCAGGCTGCCCGCTACCGGTCACGACACTTGGGAGACACGCCCTAACCCCACCCTAACCCGGCGGGTCGGCCGCCCACAGGGGCAGCTGCACCCCGTCCGCGCCCAGCCCGGCCCAGGCCACCAGGTCGAAGCCGGGCTGGCCGCTGTCCGCGCGCAGCGCGTCGCGCAGCTCCCGCGCCCGTCCACGTGAGCCGCGCCGGTCAGTCAACGACCCGCTGGCCAACGCCCGCCGCGTCGCCCACCCCCGCCGGTCCTCCCTGGCGCTGGACCGCACCACATGCCCGCCGCCGATCTCCTGACACAGTGGGCTGTCGCAACGGTGCCCCAACACCCTCACCCGCCTCGAGCTCGTCGACGCCGTGCTCGCGGCCGAACCCGAACCGGTGCGCCACCACCACCAAGTCCCGGCCGTCGACCGAGGCCAGCCAGAACCGGCCGTGCCCACGACCGGACAGTGCCCCGCTCCACCACCGGCACCCCGAGCCCGGCACCGTCACGATCTTCGTCCGGTACCGGCCTACCGTCTCGGCGTCGTCCAGTGCCCAGGCCAGCCCCGCCAGCCGGACCTCAGCCGGTAGCCGGCTCACTGTCCCCCGCCCGCAGGCGCACGAGCCGCCGCGCCTCGGCCACCTTTAACTCGCACAGCTCCGCGGCCTGCTCCACCGTGACCCCCTCGGCCAGCACCAGACGCAACGCCGCCCCAATGCCGTCCTCTGCCGCTACCACCGACGCCTTGGCCCGCTCCCGCGCATCCACCGTCAGGTAGACCTCTGCTGCCGCCGCCTCTATCCGCTCATCACGAGCCGCCCGATCAGCGTCCAACGCCACCAACCGACGCTCCCGCGCCTTCGACCTCGCCTGCTGCGCCGTCTTCGCCTTCGCTGACACCGTCATCCCTCACCCCAGCCGCTCCGTCACCACTACAAGCCCCCCGATCGTCGCACGATTCGCTGTCACCGCCAATGACGACCGCCCTCACCAGCGACCCCAATCTCAAGTAACCCTCCAAGCACCCCAAATTCGATGACACACCTCTTGCACTAGCGGCTCGATCGCCTACGATCGGGGGTGTGATGACCCTGCACAAGCTCACCGCAGGGGACGGCTACACCTACTTGACACGGCAGGTCGCGGCCCTGGACTCGACTGAGAAGCCGCACAACGGCTTGGGTGAGTACTACTCCCAGCGGGGGGAAGCCCCGGGGCGGTGGTCCGGCGCCGCGTTGACCGGCCTGGAGGGCATGGAGGCCGGGCAGCAGGTCACCGAGGAGCAGATGCAGGCCCTGTTCGGAGAGGGTCGCCACCCCGACGCCGCCGCCATCGAGATGCAGGTGTTCACAGCAGGCCGCTCCCCCGCGCAGGCGTTGGCCGCCGCGTCGCTGGGCAAGGCGTTCCCGGTGTTCGAGGCCACCGGCAATGAGTTCCGCAAGGCGTGCGCCGCCGCGTACGGCGACTACAACGCCCGCCTCGGGTTTCCCCGGGACTGGCCGGTGCCGGCCGCGGACCGCTCGGCGATCCGCACCGACGTCGGCCGGCAGATGTTCACCACCGACTACCACCGACCACCGGCGGACCCGCGGGAGCTGGCCGGCTATATTGCCCGCGCCGGCCGCCCGGCGACCACCGCCGTGGCCGGCTACGACCTGACGTTCTCCCCCGTTAAGTCGGTGTCCACGCTGTGGGCGCTGGCCCCCCGGGCGGTGTCCGAGCAGATCGAGGCCGCGCACCACGCCGCCGTCGCCGATTCCTTGGCGTGGCTGGAACGCGACGCGGCCTACACCCGCACCGGCGCCGCCGGGGTCCGGCAAGTCGACACCACCGGCCTGATCGGCGCGGTGTTCACTCACCGCGACTCCCGCGCCGGGGACCCCGACCTGCACACCCACGTCGCGGTCAGCAACAAAGTCCAGACCGCCGATGGGCGGTGGCTGGCGCTGGACGGCAGGGTGCTGCACAAGGCCACCGTCGCCGCCTCCGAGCGGTACAACACCCGCCTGGAGGCGCAGCTGGTCACCCGCCTCGGCATCGGCTTCGCCGACCGGCCCGGCGCCGCCCTGCGGAAACGCCCGGTCCGCGAGATCGTCGGCGTCGACGAGCGGCTACTGGCCGCCTGGTCCAGCCGGCGCGCCGCGATCGAGGTCCGCCGCGGCGAACTCGCCGCCCGCTTCCAGTACGACTACGGGCGCCCGCCGCCCCCGATCGAGGCCCTGCAGCTCGCGCAGCAGGCCACCCTGGAAACCCGCGCCGGCAAACACGAACCCCGCTCCCTGGGGCAGCAGCGGTTCACCTGGCGGCGGGAGGCCACGGCCCTGATCGGCGGCCCCGCCGCCGTGGACTTGATGGTCGCGCAGACGCTGCGCCGCCGCCCGTACCCGCTGCCCCGGGCCACCGACCGGTGGGTGACCGCGGCCGCCGACCGGGTACTGCGGACCGTGGCCGGGCAGCGGGCGGTCTGGCAGACCTGGCACGTCCGCGCCGAAGCCGAACGGCAGGTCCGCAGCGCAGGGATCGCCCCCGGCGACGTCGACACCGCCGTCACCCGCATCGTCGACACCTGCCTGGCACCGGCCCGGTCGGTGTCCCTCGGCCAACCCGAGCCGGTCACCGAACCGGCGGTGCTGCGCCGGTCTGATGGGGCCAGCGTCTACACCGTGGCCGGGGCGCAGCTGTTCACCGCGCAGCCGGTCATCGACGCCGAACGCGCGCTGGTCGCCGCCGCCGGCCGCCGCGACGGCAGAGCCGTAGGCGAGCAGGCAGTGGAGCTGGCGTTGCTGGAATCCGCAGCGAACGGGGTCGAGCTGAACCCCGGGCAAGCGCAGCTGGTCCGCGAACTGGCCACCTCCGGGGCGCGGGTGCAGCTGGCGATCGCCCCCGCCGGGTCGGGGAAGACCACCGCGATGCGGGTGCTGGCCCGCGCCTGGGCCGACGCCGGCGGCGACGTCGTCGGCCTCGCGCCCTCCGCGGTCGCCGCCGCCGGGTTGGCCGAACAGCTCGACGGCGCGCACTGCGACACCCTCGCCACACTGACCCACTCGCTGGCCGCCGGGGCGATGCCGGGCTGGGCCGAGCGGATCGGGGCCGGGACCCTCGTGGTCGTCGACGAGGCCGGGATGGCCGGCACCGTCGACCTCGCGCACGCTGTCCGGTTCGTCCTGGACCGCGGCGGTTCGGTGCGGCTGGTCGGTGACGACCAGCAGCTGGCCTCGGTCGCCGCCGGCGGGGTGCTGCGCGACATCGCCGAAACCCACGGGTCGGTCACCTTGTCGCAGCTGATCCGGTTCCACGACCCCGCCGAAGGCGCGGCCACCCTCGCGCTGCGGACCGGGGACCCGGCCGGGCTCGGGTTCTACCTCGACCGCGGCCGGGTGCACGTCGGTGACACCGCGACCTGCGCGGACCAGGCCTACACCGCCTGGCGCGCGGACCGCGCCGAGGGCCGGGACGCGGTCATGTTGGCCCCGACCCGCGAGCTGGTCGGGCAGCTGAACGCCCGCGCCCGCGCCGACCGGCTGCTCGCGGCCGGCGGCCGCACCGGGCGCGACGTGGCCCTGGCCGACGGGAACCGGGCCAGCGCCGGGGACGTGCTGATCAGCCGCCGCAACGACCGCACCCTGCCCATCACCTCCTCGGATTGGGTGAAGAACGGGGACCGGTGGACCGTCGCCGCGGTGCACGACTCCGGCGCCGTCGACGCCGTCCACCTCGGCACCCGCCGCCGGGTCACCCTCCCGGCGGCCTACGTGCGGGACAACGTCGACCTCGGGTACGCCTCCACCGTGCACGGCGCCCAAGGGATCACCGCCGACGCCTGCCACACCGTGGCCACCGGCGCCGAGAACCGGCAGCTGCTGTACGTCGGGATGACCCGCGGCCGCGCCGCGAACCACGTCTACGTCGCCGTGGCCGGCGACGGCGACCCGCACAGCGCCATCACCCCAGCCGCGGTCCGGCCGCCGACGGCCACCGACATCCTGACCGGCATCCTCGGCCGAGACGAGGCGCAACGCTCCGCGGCCACCACCGCCCGCGAGCTGGCCGACCCTGCCACCCGACTCGGTGAGGCTGTCGCCCGCTACCGCGATGTCCTCGGCTGCGCCGCCGAAGCCGAGCTCGGCTCCGGTGGGAGGCAGTTCCTGGACACCGTCGGCGAGCATGTGCACCTCGGCCTGACCGACGCCCCGGCGTGGCCGACGCTGCGGGCCCGGCTGGCGCTGATCAGCCTGGACGGTGACAACCCGGTCGAGGCGCTGCGCCGCGCGGCCGCCGGCCGGGAGCTGGGCACAGCGGCGGATCCGGCCGCGGTGCTGGACTGGCGGCTGGACCCCGCCGGCGGCCGCAACGTGCCCGGCGGGCCGCTGCCTTGGCTGCCCGCGATCCCGGCCGCGCTGGCCGAGCAC
>JBPCOX010000236.1:0-8013 GCA_050999825.1 Mycobacteriales bacterium | reverse complement strand
AAGACGTGCACATCGCCGTAGCGCTCCCCCGAGCGGGCCGCGGCGGCGATCCGCGGTCCGAGCCGCGACTTCTTGAACCCCATCAGGGTCTCCTCGGTCGACTGCCGGCCAGTGTCGCAGCCGACGCTGCGGAGCTTCCTTGCGCGGGAACTTCAGCAGCCCCTGCCGGACCAGGGTGCTGTCGATGCCGTGTCCCCGTGGACCGGCGCCGGGGCTAGCGGCCTTTCACCGCGACTGTAAGAACTCCCGGCCGGGCGGTGTTTCGATGGTGGTGACACTGTGCGTCGCCCGGGCCAGCTGGAGGTCGACCGTGGCAGTTGTGGACGAGCGAGCCCGGCCGCCGGCGGCGACCACCGGGGACCGCTTCGACCAGCTCTTCCGCGCACACTACGGCTCGCTGTACGGCTTGACCTACCGGCTGGTCGGCGACCGGCAGGAGGCCGAGGACGTCGTACAGGAGGCCTTTATCGCGCTGACCCGGGCGGCCGTCCTGCACCGGCCCGACGACGAGGTTCTCGCCTGGCTCCGCCGGGTGTGCCTCAACGTCGGGCACAACCGCGTCCGCACCCGCCTGCGGGCCGGCCGGCATCTCGAGCGCGCCGGTCGGCTGGCCGAGCGCGACACCGGCTCCCCCGAGCCGCTGCCGACGGTGCTGCGCGAGGAGATGCGCTCGGCCGTACGCCGGTCGCTGGCTCCGCTGCCCGAACGGCACCGCGCGTGCCTGCTGCTTCGGCACTCCGGCCACTCCTACGCCGAGATCGCCGCGACGTTGGAGATCGCCGTCGGCTCCGTGGGGGTCCTGCTGGCCCGGGCCGAGAAGGCCTTCCGGAAGAACTATGAGAACCAGGAGAGCGAGCGATGACCTGCCCCCACGACGGCGCCCTGCGCACGGCAATAGACGCAGAGCCGACCGAGCATCGGGCGACCGTCCGCGGGCACGTCGCCCGCTGCGCCGCCTGCCATGACCGCACAGCGGAGCTGGCCGGCACCGCCGAGGCCGTCGTACCCGCGCTGGCGGCGCTGGCGCCCGGGCGCACGCCCTCCACCGCGGACACCGAGGCCGCGCTCACCCGGGTGCGGTCCGGAATGGCCGATCTGCCGCAGCCTTCGGTCGCGGCCGTCGCGCTCCTCCAGCCGGGCCGGCGGGACAGGCTCCGCACCCGGTTGCGGCGTCCGCTCACCTCCGCGGCGGCCGTCGCCCTGGCCCTGTCGGTCTTCGCCACGCCGGCAGGACGCAGCGCGGCGAGCGAGTTCCTCGGCCACTTCCGCGGTGAGCGGTTCGCCGCCGTAACGGTCAACGAGCGCGACGTCAACGCCCTGGCCGACCTCGAGCACCTGGGCGCCGTCTCCGGCAACCTGGACGCCCCGACCCCGCAGCAGGTCGACTCGCTGTCGACCGCCGGTAGGCGGGTCGGCTTTCCGGTGGCGGTCCCCGACCCGGCCCGGCTCCCTGCCGGCGTACGTCGGACGCCTCAGATCCTGGTGAGCGAGCCGCGGCAGCTGCGCTTCACCTTCGACTCCGAGAAGGCCGCGCAGTGGGTCGGCCAACGCGGCGGCAGGAGCAAGGCGCTGCCGGAGCGCTTCGACGGTACGAGCCTGGTGGTCTCGGTGCCGGCAGCGGTGGTGCTGCGGTACGACGCACAGGACGGCACCCCGGGCGTGCTGATCGGCCAGGCTCGGTCGATCGAGGCGCGGGCCGAGGGCGGAGCCAGCCTGGACGAGCTGCGCGGCTTCCTGCTCGACCTTCCCGGCCTCAGCCCCGCAACGCGCGCCCAGCTCGCGGCGATCGGCGACTGGCGGACCACGCTGCCACTTCCCATCCCGGCCGGCCAGGTGCACTGGAAGTCCACCACCGTCGCCGGCGCGGACGGGCTGCTGCTCGGGGACAACACCGGGCTGGGCAGCGCGGTCCTCTGGCAGCGCGACGGCCGGATCTACGGCGTCGCCGGGCCGGCGCCTGCCAAGGTGATCCGTGATGTCGCGGTCAGTCTCCGCTGAGACGGTGGCGGCGCCTGCCGCGATGCCGCCCGCCGTCGATCCGGTCGCCAGTATCGAGATGGTCGGGCTGCGAAAGTCCTACGGCGACCGGGTGGCACTGCACGACCTGACGCTGCAGGTCCGGCGAGGCGAGGTGTTCGGGTTCCTCGGGCCAAACGGGGCCGGCAAGACCACCGCGATCAAGATTCTGACCGGGCTGGTGCGGCCGACCGCCGGGCTCGCCCGGGTGCTGGGCTTCCCGGCCGGCGACCCACGCGGCCGCCGCCAGGTGGGTTACCTGCCGGAGCAGTTCCGCTTCCAGGAGTGGGCGACGGGGGCGGAGCTGCTCGACTTCCACGGCCGGCTGGCCGGCGTACCAGCGCCAGCACGGCGCAGGCGGATCCCCGAGGTGCTCGAGCAGGTCGGACTGGCCGGCCGTGGCGGCGACCGGATCCGCGGCTACTCCAAGGGAATGACGCAACGCATCGGCCTCGCGCAGGCGCTGCTGGCCAGCCCGGCGCTTCTCCTTCTCGACGAGCCGACCTCGGCGCTCGACCCGGTCGGCCGCCGTGACGTCCGCGACCTGATCCGGGCGGTGCGTGCGCAGGGCGTCGCGGTGTTCCTCAACAGCCACCTGCTCAGCGAGGTCGAGCTGGTCTGCGACCGCGTCGCCATCGTGGACCGCGGCCGGATCGTGCGCAGTGGCCCGCTGGGCGAGCTCGTGGGTCCGGCCACCCGGCTGCGGCTCTCGCTGGACCGGGTCGACGGCGAGCTGCTGCGGGCTCTGGCGGAGCTGGGCTCGGTCGCCGAGGTGACGGCGACCGGCGTGACGCTGGGGGTCGACCGGACCGATGTCGCGCCGGCCGTCGCGGACCTCGTCGTACGCGGTGGCTACCGGCTCTACGGCATGGTGCCGGAGCAGCGCTCACTGGAGGACGTCTTCGTCGACCTCGTCCATGGGGAGACCGCGTGAAGGCACTGCAGGTCGCTCGCTGGACGCTCAAGGAGGCGGTCCGGCGCCGCCTGCTCCTGGGCCTGGTCGCGTTGAGCGCGGTCTTCGTCGGGCTGTTCGCCCTCGGCTTCGCGCTGCTCTACCGCAAGGTGCAGGACAGCAGCGGTGCCGACGCCTTGGCCGGCTCGCTCGCCGCCGCCGTCCTCACCGTGCTCGGCCTGTACGCCGTCCAGTTCCTCGCCGCCTTCCTCGCGCTGTTTCTGTCGGTCGGGGCGATCTCTGCCGACGTGGACTCCGGGATGCTGCACGCGGTGCTGGCCCGGCCGGTCCCGCGCGCGTCGTACCTGCTCGGTCGCTGGCTCGCCTTCGCGTCACTGCTGGTGGTCTACGTCGTCGGGATGGCGGGCGCGCTGCTGCTGATCGCCCGCGTAGTGGCGGGCTACGAGCCGGTCAGCCCCGTCCGCACCCTCGCCCTGCTCACCCTCGAGGTGCTGTTCCTGGTCAGCGTCGGGATGCTGGGATCGACGCTGCTCCCCACGCTCGGCAACGGCGTACTGACCTTCAGCCTGTTCGGGCTCGCCTGGCTGGGCGGAATCGTCGAGCTCATCGGTACGGCGGTGGACAACATCGGGATGGCCAACGTCGGAACCGCCGTGTCGCTGGCCTTCCCCAGTGACGCGCTGTGGCGCGGGGCGTCGTACTTCGCCCAGTCGCCGACATTCCTGGCGCAGACCGGAGCGGTGGGCCAGGTCTCGGGCGGCATCCCGTTCGCCTCGACCTCGCCGCCAGCACTGGCGATCATTCTCTGGTCGGCCGGATACCTGCTGGTTGTAGCCGTCGCCGCCCGGGCGGCCTTCTCCCGCCGCGACCTCTGACCCTGGCCCACGTCCCCGGTGCCGGCCGTACGGCGGTGGAGCACGCCGGCTTCGGCATTCCGGCGTACGCCGGCACGGCGTGGGTACGGGCGCGGGCATGACCGAGACCCCACGGCAGGCGACCAGCGTCGGCCAGACCGGCGGCCTGCCGGGCGCCAACGCCGACCCAAGAGCTTCGACCATGAGCGCTGAGGAGCTGGCGGACACCGTCGCCATGGCGGACGTGAGCGACGACGACCGCAGCGACGCCACGGATGACGGCACCGAACCGACCGGCGGCGGCCCGTCTCCTACCGGCTGACGCCCGGTACCCGCCGGAGATCTGCTAGTTGTCGTTGACGGGGTCACCGCGGTTGGAGTTCCCCTCCAGGAACTTCGTCCGGTCGACCGCCCCGTGCTGGGGACCGGTGTAACGCAGCACGTAGAGGCCGTTGCGGACGTCGACCACGTAGATCAAGCCGTCCCGGATGATCGGGTAGCTCCACATGACGACCTTGTTCGGTCCGGCCGAGAGGGCCGGGTCCTCGGTGGCGACGCGGCGCAGTGGGACCGGGGAGAACCAGCCACCCTGCTGGGGAACGTTCGGGTTGGAGATGTCGATCGCCTGCAGTCCGCCTGAGTGCCAAGCGATGAGCGCAAGATCGTGCAGCACCGTCGGGTTGTGGGAGGCGTAGCTGACGAACTCGTCGTCGCGACCTTCACGCGTCTTGCAGAACGAGCGCACGTTCTCGGCGATCCGGTACTGGCTGACGAACCGCGGCTCGGCCGGCTCTGCCACGTTGAACAGCCGAGCCCAACCCCAGGGACAGCCCTGGCTGGGGCCGAGCAGGGACCCGTAGACCTCGTCGGTGGTCAGCACCAGCGGCCGGCCCGGGATCGGGACCGCCGAGTGGCCGTTCGGGTTGCGCCAACGAGGGCGGTCACGCGGGTCGGTCAACAGGTGGATGCGCGGGTTCTGGAGGCCACGGGCAACCTCGCTGGAGTCTGCGACCAGGAACTCGCCTGCTTCCTGCGAGAGGTAGAGCCGGTTGCCGACCGGGTTCAACGACATCGAGTGCGTGAACAGGTTGAAGTCGTAGCGGGCGGGGTCGGCCGCACCGGGATAGAAGGCGTTGGCGTTGAACTGGGTGACGAAGCGCACCACCCCCCGGGAGGCGGCGCTGATGTCCTCGACGACCAGGTTCGGGTCCACCGGCTTGGTGGACAGGGTCGGGGTGGAGAGATAGAGCAACGCCCGAGCCCGGTTGTTAGGGTCGATCCACAGGTACATCTCGTGCGGCTTGACCGGTACCCCGGCCCGCGACTTCGGGACGAAGGTCTTGATCAGCCGTGGGTGGACCGGGTCCGTGAGGTCGTAGAACTTGAGGTTGAACTCGAACTGCTCGTCGGTGCCCACGGGGCAGTCGTGGATGAACGAGCTGCACCGGAAGTTCATGACGATGAGTAGCTTCTGCCTCGACCACACGCGCAGCTCGCGGGAGGTCACGCCACGGTTCGCTTCCTCCGGCCGGCCGATCGCACCGACCACCTTCGGGTGGGCGGGGTCAGCGATCGACGCAATCAGGACGCCGGGGTTGGTGTGGCCGTCCGAGCTGTCCGTCCGGTTGCCGACGTAGATGTAGTTGCGGTAGATCGCCGGTGCCGCGTTCATGCCCCGGTTGAACAGCGGGTTGTGGCCGATCAGCTGAAAGTTGGCGGCCGTGCCGGGCGTCCCGCCGCCGCGGCCCACGGTGTCTGTCATTCCCTGGGCGGCCGACGGTACGGCGACCGCCGCAGCGACGGCGACCGCCCCGGCGAGCAACCGACGACGCCTCACGGTTACGTTCACCGCAACTCCTTCGGGTCGAACCGACGGTATGAGACCCGCTGTCTACTCCGCTTGCGCCGCTATGGCTAGATGTTGCGCTGCAAAGTTCTGAGACGTCGCCGGAGGAGCGTGCGAGCGAGCGCAAACGACACGGCCGCCGGGCATCCCGCTCTCCCGGGCGCCTGGTGAAGGATCTTCAGTCGTGCGCTGCCAGCCCGCCGGCCGGACCCGATGCTCCCGGATGGCGGCAGCCGCGAGCCAGGCGCTCCAGTGGATGTGGTGTGGCCCCGGATGGGACGAGGACCAGGCCGTCCGCCCGCGCCGTCGGTACCGGTAACAGCTCCCCGACCGGCTCGGTTCGAACAAGGGTACGCAGCCGCCGCCCAACGGCCCGGTAGAAGCGCTTCTGGGTCCACCGGCCGAACAGCCGGAAACCCCACCGGATCACCGGGCTGGGCACGGGTGCCGGCCGCGAGTAGCCGCTCACCCGGAACGTCACCTCGCCCGACGCGAGGTTCTTGAGCACCTCATAGCTGAGCCGGCCCTGCTCCAGATGACCTTCAAGTGTCTGGTAGCTCCAGCCCCAGACCCGTTCGGCCAGGGCACCGCTGCCCCGCATCTCGTCGACGACATCGGTGACCCGCACCCCGAGGTAGAACCGGAGTCCGTAGAACCGGCCCTCCAGCAGCATGTCGCGACCGAGCAGGTCGGCATCCCGGCGGTACACGGCCCGCAGGATGCCCGGGTCGGTGAACTCATAGCGGCGGACCAACAGGCGGGCCCGCTCCCAGGCGCCACCGGGCAACGGCGCTCCCGGCGGCTCGTGCCCGACCACCGTGTCGCTGGCGTCGACATGCCAGTGACCCTCCGCCCGACCGTCCAGCGGCGCCTTCGCCGGATCGTAGTTGACCCGGCGACCGCACAGATCCTCCAGTGCAGCGGCGGCGTCGATCGAACCGAGCAGCCGCTCCCGCACCTACTTGGGTTCCTGCAGGGAGTCGCCGATCAACCAGAGCGTCGGCGGCCAGAGCCCGACGAACAGAGCCCGCCGCTCGGCGTTGCCGCGTTCGCTCTGATCAACGGTCTTGGCCCGGATCCACAGCCCGATGCACAGCGCGACCGAGCCCAGCGACGCCACCTGCAGATGGATGCTCCGCAACCCGAGCCGCCACAGCAATCCCCCAACTGTCACCCGCACCTCCCCTTGACGCGCGACCACGAGCGATGGCCGGCAGGCATGGTGTCATACGGCCATGATGACGGGGGGCGGTCCGACCCGACTGGGCACGGTGCTGCGATGGCCGCTGGGCATCGCGCTGGTCAGCTGGCGCTACCTCTGGCGGACGACGCCGCTGCACCGGAGCGAGGCGGAGGGCAGCGGTGCGGACCTGCCCGATCTCCGAGACGAGGACGAGGAGCTCAACGCGGGTCAGCAGGGACTTGCGGCCGGCGTCGGGCCGCTGCTGCACCGCTACTACGCCGTGCGGATCGTGCATAGCCAGATGAGCCCAGCCACGCTGATGGAGGTGGTGGCGGCAAATCTCAATCGGGCCTCACCCGAGGTGGCGGTGTTCCGCAAGACGAGCGGCACGGACGGTGAGCTGCGGGCCGGGGACGAGTTCGTGGTGCGCATGCCGGGCCCCTGGGACGGGCCGGTCCGGGTCATTCGTCGGGACGCCACCTCATTCTGCCTGGCCACCCTGCACGGTCATCTGGAGGCCGGGCAGATCGAGTTTCGCGCAGCGTCGGATGGCCACGCGCTGCGCTTCGAGATCGAATCCTGGGCCAGAGCAGGTGACCGGCTTTCCCACCTGCTCTACAACCGACTGCGACTGGCCAAGGAGATCCAGCTGAACATGTGGACGCACTTCTGTGTCCGCGCTGCTGCTCTGGCCGGCGGACGGCCGGAGGGCGGGGTCACGATTCGGACCCGTTGGCTCGACTGGCCTCCCCCGCAGACCAGGTGAACCGTCACGGGCAGTACGCCGTCGAGGGCTTCCGGCCATACAAGATTCCGACCAGTCCGGATAGGTTGCGCCAGTGACCACGACCGCTGAGAAGGCCGCCGAGCTCCTCCGTCTGCATACAGCGCCCGAACTGCTGCTCCTGGTGAACGTCTGGGACGTCATCACTGCGCGGGTGGTCGCGGACATCCCGGGCACCGGGGCGTTGGCCACCGCCAGCCACTCGATCGCCTCGGCGCACGGCTACCCCGACGGAGAGCAGATCCCGCGCGACCTGATGATCACCGCGGTCGGCCGGATCGCGGCCGCGGTAGACCTCCCGGTCACGGCGGACCTCGAGGCGGGCTACGGGGACGCGGGTGACACGGTGACCCGCGCCATCGACGTGGGCATTGTCGGCGCCAACCTGGAGGACCAGCTCATGCCCGTAACCGACGC
>JBPCOX010000225.1:0-16765 GCA_050999825.1 Mycobacteriales bacterium | reverse complement strand
CCCGGTGGCTGATCGCATCCTTTTCGGCGGCACTCATCTCGGCGGTCGTGCGGTCCTCCCCGACCGGCACGAACACCGGGTCGTAGCCGAAGCCGTTGCTCCCCCGCGGCTCCCGGGCCAGGACGCCCGCCAACCGCCCTTCGACCACCCGCTCCCCCGCCCCGGGCACCACGGCGGCCGCCGCACAGACGAAAGCCGCGCCGCGACGGTCCGCGGGCACGTCGGCCAGCTGGGCGAGCACCAGCCTGAGGTTGGCCTCGTCGTCACCATGGCGGCCGGACCACCGGGCCGAGATCACACCGGGCATGCCGCCCAGCGCGTCGACGGCCAGGCCCGAGTCGTCCGCCACCGCGGGCCGCCCGGTTTGGTGCGCGACGGCGTACGCCTTGAGCAGCGCGTTGTCGGCGAAGGTGGCACCGGTCTCCGCGATCTCGCCCACCTCGGGAAAGCCGTCCAGACCCAGCAGCTCGACATCGAGCCCCGGCACGCTGGCGAGGATCCGGTGCAGCTCGGCCAGCTTGCCCTGGTTGCGGGTGGCGAGCACCACCCGTGGGCGGCTCACATGCCTGTGGGCTGGATGCCGCCGGTCGGGCGGCGCGGGGCGGTCAGCGCCGCCACCTGCAGCCGGGCCAGCTCGGCGCAGCCGGTGGTGGCCAGACCCAGTAGCGCGTCGAGCGTGCCACGGTCGAACGGCGTCTTCTCGGCGGTGCCCTGCACCTCGACGTAGCGGCCGTCGCCGGTGACCACGACGTTCATGTCGGTGTCGGCGCCGGCGTCCTCCTGGTAGCACAGGTCGAGCCGGGGCTCGCCGTCGACGACCCCGACACTGACGGCCGCCACCGAGTCGGCCAGCGGCTCGCCCGGCACCGAATGCCGCTCGCGCAGCCAGCCCACGGCGTCGGCGAGGGCGACGTAGGCACCGGTGATCGCCGCCGTTCGGGTGCCGCCGTCGGCCTGCAGGACGTCGCAGTCGAGGACGATGGTGTTCTCACCGAGCTGCTGGAGGTCGACGCAGGTGCGCAGCGCCCGGCCGACCAGCCGCGAGATCTCGTGAGTGCGCCCGCCGATCTTGCCGCGGACCGACTCGCGGTCGCTGCGGGTGTGGGTCGAGCGCGGCAGCATGGCGTACTCCGCCGTCAGCCAGCCGAGGCCGCTGCCCTTGCGCCACCGCGGGACGCCGACGGTCACGCTCGCCGCGCACAGCACCCGGGTCTTGCCGAACTCGACCAGCACCGAGCCCTCGGCGTGGTCGAGCCAGTCCCGGGTGATCGTCACTGCGCGCATCTCGTCGGGCCGCCGCCCGTCCGGCCGTGTCACCGTGCGCTCCTCGGGATCTCGTGGCGGTCGCCGCTGGCGACCACGTCCACCGGTCCGGCGTATGCCGCCGTCGCGGCGTCCCTGGTCCGCCCGGCGTCGCCCCAGGGGACCAGGTGGGTGAGCAGCAGCCGTCCGGCGCCGGCGCGGGCGGCGTACTCGCCGGCCTGCTGCCCGGACAGGTGCAGGTCCGGCGGACCGCCGCCGGCTCCGAAAGCGGCCTCGCACAGCAGGACGTCGGTGTCAGCGGCCAGCTCGAGGAGGGCGTCACAGGGACCGGTGTCGGCGGAGTAGGCCAGCGTGGCGCCACCCGCCTCGAGCCGCATCCCGTAGCACTCGACCGGGTGCGCCATCCGGGCCAGGGTCAGCGCGAACGGGCCGATCTCGCGGCGACCGGGGGCCAGCGTGCGGATGTCGTACACCTCGTCGACCAGCTCAGCACTGCTGGTGGCCGCGCCGAAGCTCGCCTTCAGCTGGTGCGGCAGGTCGGAGGGCGCGTGCAGTGGCAGCGCGGGCGCTGCGCCGTCGGGGTGGTAGCGGCGGGCGTAGGTGTAGGGCAGCAGGTCCAGGTAGTGGTCGCCGTGCAGGTGGGAGATGATCGCGGCGTCGGGCGCGAGCAGGTCGGCATGGCGCTGTAACGGCCCGAGCGCCCCGTTGCCTGCGTCGACCAGGAGCCGGAACCCGTCGGCCTCGACGAGGTAGGACGAGCACGGCGAGCACGGTCCCGGAAACGTGCCCGAGCAGCCGAGGACGGTGAGGCGCATCGGTCAGCGGCCGGCGTCGGCGGAGAGCAGCCCACCGCGGCTGACGTGGTCGATCTCCGGACCCAGAAACCGGCGGCCGAGCCGGGCGAAGGCGTCGGGGTCGCCGGTGGCGACGAAACGGTGCCGCGGCGGTGGCAGCGACTCGTCGCGGAACCGGCCGCCGCCGGCCAGCTCGCGGTAGACGTCCTTGGCCGTCTCGTCGGCGCTGTTCACCAGACTCACGGCGTCTCCGACGACGTAGGAGATCACCCCCGTGAGCAGCGGGTAGTGCGTGCAGCCGAGCACCAGGGTGTCGACCCCTGCGGCGATGACCGGCTCGAGGTAGTCCTCGGCGACGCCCATCAGCTCGGCGGTGAAGGTGTCGCCGCGCTCGACGAACTCCACGAAGCGCGGGCACGCGACACTGGTCAGCGCCAGCTGTGGCGCGGCGGCGAAGGCGTCGTCGTACGCCCGGCTGGCAATGGTCGCGCGGGTGCCGATCACGCCTACCCGGCCGTTACGGGTGGCGGCGACCGCGCGGCGTACGGCGGGGAAGATCACCTCGACGACGGGGATCGGGTAACGCTCCCGCGCGTCGCGCAGGCAGGCGGCGCTGGCGCTGTTGCAGGCGATCACCAGCAGCTTGACGCCCTGCTCGACGAGGTCGTCCAGCAGCTCGAGTGCGTAGGCCCGGACCTCCGCGAGCGGGCGGGGGCCGTACGGCGTACGCGCCGTGTCGCCGACGTAGACGACGGACTCGTGCGGCAGCTGGTCCATGACGGCGCGGGCGACGGTGAGGCCGCCGACCCCGGAGTCGAAGATCCCGATCGGCGCGTCGTCCACAGGCCGAGAGTAGGTCACTCCTCCACCGACCGAGCGATCCGCCGCTCCGACCGTCGCCTGCGCAGCGACCCTGGCGAGGTGGCCCACTCCCGCGGTGGCTCGGTCGCCGACCTGGACGACCTGCTCGCCCGGCAGGCCGGCGTACTGACCCGCGCCCAGGCGCGCTCCTGCGGCTGCCCCGACTCGCGGATCCGGGCCCACCTCGGTGCGGGCCGGTGGCAGCGCGTGCTACCCAGGGTCTACTGCACGACCACCGGCCATCTCAGCCGTCTGCAGCAGCTCTGGGCCGCCCTGCTCTACGCCGGCGACGGCGCCGCGCTCAGCCACTGGACCGCCGCTGAGCTGTACGGGACGGTCGAGCGATCGTTGGTGACACGTCACCGTGTCGGCAGATCGGCAGGTGCGCTCGGTTCCAGGCGTGCGCATTCATCGCGCGAGCAGCTTGGACAGCAGCCAGATCCATCCCGTTCTGACCCCGCGGCGCACGAGGGTCGAGCGGACCGTGCTCGACCTCCTCGACACTGCGAGCACGACGGATCGTGCGTTCGGTCTGGTCGCGAACGCATGCCAGCGCCGGCTCACCACCCCCGAGAGGCTGGCGGCGGCCCTGGCCAGCCGACCCAGGACTCGCTGGCGCGCCACGCTCGGTCCTGCGCTGGTAGAAATCGCAGCTGGCAGCCACTCCCTGCTCGAGCACAAGTTCATGGTCCTGGCCGGCCACCACGGCCTGCCGAAGGCGGAGCGGCAGTTGCGCTGGAGCCTCGACCGGGTCAACCGATGGTTGGACTGCGACTTCGGCACGATTCCGGTCCGCGTCGAACTCGATGGACGCCTCGGTCACGAGCGCCTGCTGGAGCGGTGGCGGGACATGGACCGGGACAACGCGGCAGCCCTCGAGGACCGGACCGTCCTTCGTTACGGCTGGGCGGACGTCACCTCTCGGGCGTGCGAGGTGGCGGTGCAGGTCGCGTCGGCATTGGTACTCCGCGGCTGGACAGGAGTCCCCAGGGTTTGTGGTAACGAATGTGCGCTGGAGCAACCATCCGTTACCACTAATGGGCGGGCGGTCGTGTGAAGCGGGCGGTCGTGTGAAGCGGGCGGTCGGCGCCCCGAGAACGCGAGCACGCCACCGGGTCATGCCCAGAGCTGGCCCTCGAGGGCGGCTTCGGCCTCCTCGAGCGTGCCGGCGTACGCGCCGGTGGACAGGTACTTCCAGCCGCCGTCGCAGACGATGAAGGCGATGTCGGCCCGCGTCCCGGCCCGTACGGCGGCATCCGCGCAGGCGAGCGCCGCGTGCAGGATCGCGCCGGTGGAGATGCCGGCGAAGATGCCTTCGGCCTCGATCAGCTGGCGCGTACGCCGGACCGCGTCGCGCGGGCCGACCGAGAAGCGCGAGGTGAGCACGGACTCGTCGTACAGCTCGGGAATGAAACCTTCGTCGAGGTTGCGCAGGCCGGAAACCAGCTCGCCGTAACGCGGCTCAGCCGCCACGACCGCAACGCCGGGCACCCGCTCCCGCAGGAAGCGGCCGGCGCCCATGAGCGTGCCGGTCGTCCCCAACCCGGCCACGAAGTGGGTGATCGACGGCAGGTCGGCCAGAATCTCGGGCCCGGTCCCCTCGTAGTGCGCCAAAGCGTTGGCCGGGTTGCCGTACTGGTAGAGCAGCACCCAGTCGGGGTGCTCCTCGGCGAGCAGCCGGGCCCGGCGCACCGCCTCATTCGAGCCCCCCGCGGCGGGTGAGGAGATGATCGACGCGCCGTACATCTCGAGCAGCTGGCGGCGCTCGATCGAGGTGTTCTCCGGCATCACGCACACCACCCGGTAGCCGCGCAGCCGGGCCACCATGGCCAGCGAGATCCCGGTGTTGCCGGAGGTCGGCTCGAGAATCGTCGCACCCGCGGCGAGCCGCCCTGCCTTCTCGGCCGCGTCGACCATCGCCAGAGCGGCGCGGTCCTTGACCGAGCCGGTCGGGTTGTCCTGCTCGAGCTTGGCCCACAGGCGTACGTCGGACGACGGCGAGAGCGCCGGCAGCCCGACCAGCGGCGTGCCGCCGACCGAGTCGAGCAGCGAGTCGAAGCGCATCGGAGGACGCCGGGGTCAGCCGCCGGCCACGGCCGGCAGGATCGTCACCGAGTCCCCGTCGGACAGCGGCGTGGACAGCCCACCGAGGAAGCGGACGTCCTCGTCGCCCCGGTAGACGTTGATGAACCGCGCCAGCGCGCCGCCGTCGTCCACCAGCCGGGCGCGCAGTCCGCCGTGGCGGGACTCGAGGTCGGTCAACAGGTCGCCCAGGGTGCCGCCGGCGGCCTCGACCACCTTCGCGCCGGCGGTGTAGTCGCGCAGGATGGTCGGGATCCGGACCTCGATGGCCATGGCAGCAGCTCCTCTACGACGGGCAGTCTGGCCAGGACAACGTCGCCACCACCCGCACCTCTTCCGGCGTCACCTCGCCGTCGACGATCCGGTACGACGCGAGCTCCACCGCCGCCGGGTCGCGGGTCGACACCAGCACGTAGTGGGAGCCCGGCTCGGATGCCAGCGCGATGTCGGTGCGCGAGGGGTAGGCCGACGTCGCGGTGTGCGAGTGGTAGATCACGACCGGCTCCTCGTCCCGATTATCCATCTCCCGCCACACCCGCAGCTGCTCCATCGGGTCGAACCGGTAGAAGGTCGGCGACCGCTCCGCGTTGGCCATCGGCACGAACCGCACCGCCGCCCCCGAGCCGGCCGGGCCCGCGACGAGCCCGCAGGCCTCGTCCGGATGGTCCCGGCGCGCGTGCGCGACGATCGCGTCGTACGTCGCCTGCTCGAGAGTCAGCACGAGCTCGAAGGCTAGCCGCGGCTCACCAGCCGGCCACCGCGGTCACCAGCGTCTCCTGCAGGTAGCCCAGCCATCCGTAGACCGCGAGCAGCCGGGCCCGCGGGTCCGACGGCCGCAGCCGGGCCATCTCCTGGTAGCTGTCCTCGCTCACCGACAGCGTCGTGCCCAGCGCGAGCCGCAGGTCGTTCAGCGTGGTGAGCCAGTGCTGGGCCGCCTCGTCGTCGAGCACCAACCGAGACGCCGGACCCCCGAGGTCGGACAGCACCCGCTCTCCCGACGACCGCTTGGCGGCACGCAGGTCGCCCTCGGTGTAGCGACGGAAGTCCGCCGCCGCCTCCTCGTCGTCCCGGTAGCCCGCCGGCAGCAACCGCGCCAGCACCGGGTCGGTGGGCGTGGGCGGTACGACGTCGGCAATGCCGACCCGCGCGGCCAGCGGGTCGGTGGGGACCGACGGCGGGTCCTCCGGCGACAGCAGTGTGAGCAGCTCAGTGATCAGGTGGCGCAGCACGGCGGCCTCGCCGGCGCGCAGCCGAACCTCGATGCCGGCCCGGGTACGGCGGAAGCCGGGCACCTCAGTTCTGCTCCAGGGTGGCCCACAGCCCGGCGGCGTGCAGCCGGGACACGTCGTTCTCCATCTGCTCCCGGCTGCCGGTGGACACCACCGCCCTGCCCTTGTGGTGCACGTCGAGCATCAGCTTGGTGGCCTTGTCCTTGCTGTAGCCGAAAAGCCGCTGGAAGACGTAGGTGACGTAGCTCATCAGGTTGACCGGGTCGTTCCAGACGATGGTGATCCAGGGCCTGTCGACGACCGCGAGGTCGTCGGTCGCCGGCCGGTCCAGCTGCTGAGGGGCGACCGTGGCAGTGAGCGGAGGAGCGGACATCTGCACCCATGGTGGCAGAGCACCGCGCCCCCCG
The DNA here is from genome assembly GCA_050999825.1 of Mycobacteriales bacterium. Classification (GTDB taxonomy): domain Bacteria; phylum Actinomycetota; class Actinomycetes; order JALYNC01; family JALYNC01; genus JBPCOB01. The sequence goes on along the minus strand of JBPCOX010000225.1, from coordinate 10,129 downwards.
GGACCCTCGACGGCGGCACCATAGGCTGGCCGGATGGCGAGCACGGCCCTGTTCACCGACCACTACGAGCTCACCATGCTCCAGAGTGCCCTGCGCAGCGGTACGGCGTCCCGCCGGTCGGTCTTCGAGGTCTTCGCCCGCGCCCTGCCGGCCGGCCGTCGCTACGGCGTGGTCGCCGGGACCGGCCGGCTGCTCGAGGCGCTCGAGCGGTTCCGCTTCGGCGCGCAGGAGCTGGACTTCCTGATGGCCGCCGGCGTCGTCGACGGCCCCACCTGCGAGTGGCTCTCGGCGTACCGCTTCTCCGGCGACATCGACGGCTACGCCGAGGGCGAGGCCTACTTCCCCGGCTCGCCGGTGCTGGTAGTCGAGGCGCCCTTCGGCGAGGCCGTGCTGCTGGAGACCCTGATCCTGTCGATCCTCAACCACGACACCGCGGTGGCCTCGGCGGCGGCCCGGATGGTCTGCGCCGCCGCCGACCGGCCGATCATCGAGATGGGCTCCCGGCGTACGCACGAGGAGGCGGCGGTGGCGGCGGCCCGGGCGACCTATGTGGCCGGCTTCACCGCGACCTCGAACCTCGCCGCGGGACACCGCTTCGGCATCCCGACGACGGGCACCAGCGCGCACGCCTTCACCCTGGTCCACGGCAGCGAGCGGGACGCCTTCGCCGCGCAGGTCGACGCGCTCGGGGCCGGTACGACGCTGCTCGTCGACACCTTCAGCCAGGAGGCCGCCATCCGCACGGCGGTGGAGGTGGCCGGCCCGGAGCTCGGCGCGGTCCGGCTCGACAGCGGCGACCTGCTCGAGCTTGCCCGGGCCGCCCGGGCGCAGCTCGACGACCTGGGCGCGCAGCAGACCCGGATCGTGGTCACCAGCGACCTCGACGAGCACGCCATCGCCGCGCTGGCCTCGGCTCCGGTGGACGGCTACGGCGTCGGGACCGCCGTGGTGACCGGCAGCGGCGCGCCCACCGCCGGCTTCGTGTTCAAGCTGGTCGCCCGAACCCTGTCCGCCGATAGCGACGCCCCGCTGGAGCCGGTGGCGAAGCGCTCCACCGGCAAGCCGTCCCGGGGCGGCCGGAAGTGGGCCGTCCGAAGGCGCGGCGACTCCGGCCGGGCGACGGCGGAGCTGGTGCTCGTGGACACCCCGCCCGAGGCGCGGTCCGGCGAAAGACCGCTGCTCGTCCCGCTGGTCCGCGGCGGCGCCGTCGTGGCGCCGGGCAGCCTGGCCGAGGCCCGCGAGCAGTGGCGCTCCGCTCGGGCCGAGCTGCCGGCCACCGCCTTGCGGCTCTCCCGCGGCGAGGCGGCCCTGCCCACGATCTACCAGGAAGGCCGCAGATGAGCCGCGCGCTGTTGGTCGTCGACGTCCAGAACGACTTCTGCGAGGGCGGCAAGCTGGCCGTGGCCGGCGGGTCCGCCGTCGCCGCGGCGATCACCCGCCACATCGAGGAGACGCCGTACGACGTGGTGGTGGCGACCCGCGACCACCACCGCGACCCGGGGGAGCACTTCTCGGCCACGCCCGACTACGTCGACTCCTGGCCCGAGCACTGCCTGGTCGGTTCGTCCGGGGCGCAGCTGCACCCGGCTCTCGACACCGGCCGGATCGAGGCGGTGTTCGACAAGGGCGAGTACGCAGCGGCGTACAGCGGTTTCGATGGACGGGACGCGGCCGGCACGTCGCTGGCGGACTGGCTCCGGGAGCGCGACATCGACGACGTCGACGTGGTCGGCATCGCGACCGACCACTGCGTCCGCGCGACCGCCCTGGACGCCGCCGGCAACGGCTTCTGGACCCGGGTGCTGCTCGACCGGACCGCCGGCGTCGCGCCGGAGACCACCGAGCGCGCGCTTGGAGCGCTGCGAGGGGCCGGCGTCCTGCTTGTGGGCGAACCGGTGGTCGGGCGGGGCTGAACGCCGGGCCCTCGGGGGCAAACCCACTTGTCCGCCGAGGGCCGACCGGCCAGCCTGGGCCGCATGTCGCTACGTGTGCAGTCCCTGTGCGTGGACACCCAGGATCCCGACCGCCTCGCGCGCTTCTGGGCGGACGTCCTGGGCTGGCGCCGGACCTACGAGGAGCCCGACGAGGTGGTCCTCGAGCCGCCGGCCGGCAGTCCCGAGGACGGCGTGGTGGCCGACCTGCTCTTCCTCCGGGTGCCGGAGGACAAGGCGGGCAAGAACCGGCTGCACCTGGACCTGCGCCCCGAGGACCAGGCGGCCGAGGTCGAGCGGCTGGAGGCCCTGGGCGCTCGCCGGGTGTCGGTCGGTCAGGGCGAGGACGTGACCTGGGTCGTGCTGGCGGACCCGGACGGCAACGAGTTCTGCGTCCTGCGCGCCCTGCGGCCGGAGGAGCTCGACCTCTGACCGACCGAGGCTGAGGTGGCGGCTCCACCGGCTCCACCCAGCAGCGTGACGGCGACCAGCGCGAGCCAGCTCGAGCCGAGCAGCGCGCCGGCCAGGACGTCGGTCGGGAAGTGCATGCCCCGGTAGACCCGCGACAGCGCCACCGCGACCGGTACGACGATGCCCACGAGCGCTGCCAACGCCCGCAGCAACCCCCGTCGCGCCGTCCGCCACGCCACTACCGCCGCGCCGCCGTACAACGACACCGCCGCTGCGGTGTGGCCGGAGGGGAAGCTCGACGTCGGCGGTGCTGCGTCGAGGTGCGGAACCGGCGGCCGGTGCCGGTCGACCAGGAGCGTGATCGTCACGAAGATGGCCACCTCGCCGACGAGCACGGTGGCGATAAAGAGCGGCTCCCGCCACCGGCGCAGTGCGAGCAGGAACAGCAGGAACAGCACGGCTCCGACGACCACGACGGTCCGCGTCTCGGCAAGCAGCGTCGCGTAGTGCGTGACCCGGTTCCAGGTCGGCGTCCGGTCGCGGGCCAGCACGACGTCCGCCTGCGCGTCGGCCCGTTCGAAGGCCGAGCCCCGCAGCACCTTCGTGAGCAGCAGGCCGAGCGCGGTCAGGCCGGCCACCAGCGCGACCGCCGCCGCGACCAGTTGCCCGACGCGGCGCGGCAGCGACCGGCCGCCGTACCAGTACCTCATCGCAGCCCTGTCTCCCCGGTCGGGCCGGGCGAAACCCCGTTACCCTGGCGTACACCGAGTTCCAGCCCCCGAGCGCGAGGGAGCAGTCACGATGAGCGCGGCCGAGGTCACCGAGCGCGAGTCGCGCGCCGTCGCTGAGGCCGCCCGTGAGACCGAGTGGCGCCAGCCGAGCTTCGGCAAGGAGCTCTTCCTCGGCCGCTTCCGACTCGACCTGATCCACCCACACCCCAAGCCCTCGGCCGACGACGCACGCCGCGGCGAGGCGTTCCTGGACAAGTTCGAGTCGTTCCTGCGCACATCGGTCGACCCGCTGGTCATCGAGCGCGACGCCAGGATTCCCGACGACGTGATGGCCGGCCTCGCCGACCTCGGCGCGTTCGGCATGAAGATCGACGAGCAGTACGGCGGCCTCGGGCTCAGCCAGGTCTACTACAACCGGGCGCTGGAGCTCGCCGGCTCGGTGCACGCGGCGATTAGCACGCTGCTCAGCGCCCACCAGTCGATCGGCGTACCGGAACCGCTGAAGATGTTCGGTACGCCGGAGCAGAAGGCCAAGTACCTCCCCCGCGTCGCCAAGGACGAGGTCAGCGCGTTCCTGCTCACCGAGCCCGACGTCGGCAGCGACCCCGCCCGGCTCGCCACCACAGCGGTGCCGGACGCAGACGGCAACTACGTGCTCAACGGCACCAAGCTGTGGACCACCAACGGCGTGAGCGCCAAGCTGCTGGTCGTCATGGCGATGGTGCCGAAGTCCGAGGGGCACCGCGGCGGGATCACGGCGTTCGTCGTCGAGGCCGGCTCCCCCGGCGTACGCGTCGAGCACCGCAACGCCTTCATGGGGCTGCGGGGCATCGAGAACGGTGTGACGTCGTTCACCGACGTCGTCGTACCCGCCGCGGACATGATCGGTGGCGAGGGCAAAGGCCTCAAGATCGCCCTCAGCACCCTGAACGTCGGCCGGCTCTCGCTGCCGGCGATCTGCGCCGGCTCGGCGAAGTGGTCTCTCAAGATCGCTCGCGAGTGGTCGAACGAGCGGGTGCAGTGGGGGATGGCGGTGGGCCGGCACGAGGCGGTCGCCGCCAGGCTGGCCGGTATCGCCGCGACCACCTTCGCGCTGGAGGCGGTCGTCGAGATCTCCGGCTCCATGGCCGACGAGCAGCGCAACGACATCCGCATCGAGGCTGCGCTGGCCAAGCTGTGCACCTCCGAGAAGGGCTGGCAGGTCGTCGACGACCTGGTCCAGATCCGCGGCGGGCGCGGCTATGAGACCGCGGCCTCGCTGGCCGCGCGCGGCGAGCGGCCGGTGGCAGCCGAGCAGGTGCTCCGCGACATCCGGATCAACCGGATCTTCGAAGGCTCGTCCGAGATCATGAGGCTGCTGATCGCACGCGAGGCGGTCGACCAGCACCTGTCGGTGGCCGGTGATCTCATCGATCCCGACGTCAAGCTCAGGGCGAAGGTCCGTACGGCGGTGCGCGCCGGCGGCTTCTACGCCAGATGGCTGCCGCCGCTCGCGGTCGGGGCCGGCCAGATCCCCACGACGTACGCCCAGTTCGGCCCGCTTGCGGCGCACCTGCGCTTCGTTGAGCGCTCCAGCCGCAAGCTGGCCCGGTCGACCTTCTACGCGATGTCGCGCTGGCAGGGCAAGCTCGAGCGCAAGCAGGCCTTCCTCGGTCGGCTGGTCGACATCGGCGCCGAGCTGTTCGCGATGAGTGCGGCCGTCGTACGCGCCCAGATGCTGCGCAACGACGGCGCCGCCGAAGGCGCGGCCGCGGTCGAGCTGGCCGACCTGTTCTGTCGCGGTGCCCGGCGGCGGGTGGACGCGCTCTTCGACGCGCTGTGGTCCAACGACGACGCGCGCACCTACCGCACCGCCCAGCGGGTGCTCGATGGCCGCTACACCTGGCTGGAGCGCGGGATCATCGACCCCTCCGGTGACGGCCCCATGATCCCGCCGCGGCAGCGCCCGGCGGCGGCCAGCAACACCGAGCCGCTGCCGGCGGCCGGCGTCTAGCGCCGCCCGGCGCCCGGATCGGCTCGCACGTCGCCTTCGGGCGGCGGTGTCGCGGCGCAGGACGTAACGTGGGTGTCGGGAGTAGAGCCGGAGGTGGATGTGCGGGACCGCAAGCGCGCCACCTCGACGGTCCTGGTCACCAGCGCGCCCAAGAGCCGCTTCCAGCAGCTCGACGACCGCCGACGCCGCTACCTGATCTCGATGGGGATCCGCACCGTCTGCCTGCTGCTGGCGATCGTGGTGCCCTACCCGCCGGCCCGCATCGTCCTGTTGGTCGCCGCGATCGCGCTGCCCTGGATGTCAGTGGTCGGCGCCAACGGTCCGCTCGGTCACGACGCGGGCTCCCCCGCCACCGTCCAGCCGAGGTCCCGGCCGGCGCTGGGTCCCGGCACCTCCGCGACCGACGCCACCGACGCACAGCGGCCGACGGAGTAGGTCGCCCTCACCCTTCCGGCGAGCTGCGCAGAAAGCCAAGGACGTCGGACAGCGAAGCCGTGGCCAACGCGAGCTGGGAGTCGGCTGCGCCGTAGTAGACGCGCAGCTCGTCGGTCGTCTCGTCGTGCACGAGCCCGCACGGGAAGACCACGCCCGGTACGTCACCGACCAGCTCGTACGACGTGCGCGGGCTGAGCACCCAGTCCTCGGCCCGGCGCAGCACCTTGGCCGGCTGGTCGAGGTCGAGCAGGGCCAGGCCGGCACGGTAGAGCGCGCCCGCGACCGTCTGCCGTACGCCGTGGTAGACGACGAGCCAGCCGTCCTCGGTCTCCAGCGGCGGTGGGCCCATCCCGATCCGGGCGGAGTCCCACCAGCCACCCACCCGGGCACCCATCACCGGCTCGGGCGCGGTCCAGCTACGCAGGTCGCTCGAGCGGGAGAGCCAGATGTCGCCGCGCCGGCCGATGGTGGCCACGGGGCGGTGGAAGAGGACCCAGTCGCCCTTGACCCGACGCGGCAGGAGCGCCGCGTTCTTGTCCTCGGGGGACATCACCATTCCGAGCCGCTCGAAGTGAACGAAGTCCGAGGTCAGCGCGAGAGAGACCGCCGGCCCCCCGGACCCGAAGGCGGTGTAGGCGATGACCCAGGACTCGAGCTCTTCGACGTAGGTGACCCGCGGGTCCTCGAGCCCCCACTCCTCCTCGGGATGGTCCGGGCTCGGCGCCATGCACGGCGACTCGTCGACCACCCAGTTCGAGACCCCGTTCTTGGAGCGGGCCAACGCCAGGTGCGAGATGCCCCGGCGGTCCTCGACCCGGCAGATCAGCACGGTGGTGCCGTCCATCGTGGTGGCGCCCGCGTTCATCACGGCGTTCACCGGATAGGGCCAGCGGTCGGCGTTGAGCAGCGGGTTGGCCCTCGACCGGGTGAAGAGCGTGTCGCTACGAAGCGAGGATTTCTCCATACAGCCGAAGGTAGTCGTCCACCATCCGGTCGGCCGAGAACCGCCGCTCCGCCACGCGGCGGCATCCGGCGCGGTCCAGCGCGACGACATCGGCCACCGCGGCGACCGCGGCGTCCACGTCCTCGACCAGCAGCCCGGTGACGCCGACGTCGATGACCTCGGGCATGGAGCCGCGCGGATAGGCCAGCACCGGCGTACCGCAGGCCATCGACTCGACGACGGACAGGCCGAAGGGTTCGGCGAAGGCGACCGGGTGCAGCAGTGCAGCCGCCGAGCCGAGGACGCGCGCCCGTTCCGCCGGGCCGACGTTGCCCAGGTAGCGGACCGCGGCGCCATCGACGTAGGGCGCCACCTGCTCGGCGTAGTAGGGCTCGTCCTGCACCAGCCCGCAGATCACCAGCGGACGGCCGGCCCGCCGCGCGATCTCGATGGCGGTGGCGGTCCCCTTCTCCGGCGAGATCCGGCCGAAGACGACCAGCTCCTCCCCGCCGGCCGCCGAGAAGGGCAGCTGCGACAGGTCGATCCCGTGGTAGACCGTGGCGAGGTAGTCCAGCTCCGGCGCGCGGTCGGCGTCGGAGATCGAGACGTACGCCGAGTGCGACCGCGTGAAGGCCGGCAGGATCCGCGGGTCGGAGAAGCCGTGGATCGTGGTCAGCAGCCTCGTCCGGCAGTACGCCGAGAAGGCCAGCGGCAGCCAGTCCAGATGGTTGTGCACCAGGTCGAATTCCGACGAGCGGCCCAGCGCGTGGGCGACGTGCAAGGCCTCCCAGATCCGCCCGTCGAGGTCCGGCGCGTCGCCGTACCCGCGCGGGCAGACGCCGGCTAGCTCCGCCGTGGTGACCGAGTCGAGCGTGGCGAACAGGGTCACCTCGACACCGCGACGGACCAGCCCCTCGGCCAGCAGGCCGGTGATCTGCTCCCAGGGACCGTACGCGGGCGGCGGCGTACGCCAGGCCACCGGCCCGAGCAGCGCGACCTTCACGAATAGGGGACGGTGGTCCGCAGACCCGCATCGTCGAGGGTCCGCAGCGCCTGGAAGTAGGCCAGGGTGGACTCTGCGCCCTCGTTGGTGTTGAGGGCGGACTGGCCCAGACCGTCGCGACACCCACCGGTGGCGAAGTCGTACAGCGACAGGCCGAGCCGGTTGCGGCCCAGGAACCACTCGAAAGCCTGGACCGCGCGGCGGCCGTGCTCCTCGTCCCCGGTGATCTCCATCGCCGCCACCTCCGCGGCGACGAGGGCGGCGGCGTCGAGCGGCTGCTCATCACCGGAATCCGACACCGGCTCTCCCGGGCGCAGCCCGTAGTGGCCGACCAACCGCAGGTAGGGCGAACCCGCCCCGCAGAGCCCGGCGTACCACTCCAGCGCGTCGAGCCCGCGCCCGATCATGGCGTCGTCGTCGATCGAACGGCCCGCCGCGAGCAGGGCCTCGGGGAGTCGGGCGTTGTCGTAGGTCAGTGCCGTCTCGAACCAGGGCCACTCGTCGGTCCGCGCGGCCAGGTACTGCCCGTCGAGACGGCGGGCAAGAACGTGCAGCACCTCCCGGCCGGCATCCCCGAGCACCTCGGCGCGGGGGGCCGCAAGGCCGAGGATCGTGTAGGCGATCGTTCGCGGGAACGTGAGCCGTTCGAGCGCCGGCAGCAGCTCGGCGAGCAGCAGCTGTGCGGGCGGGTGGACCGCGAGCGCCGGCTCCGCCGCCAGCACCGTGCCCAGAGCCCAAACCGCGCGACCGAGGTGGTCGCCGACGGAAGGGTCGTCCAGCCAGCGCCGGTCGTAGGACATGAAGTTGTGCATGCCGGCGGCGTCGGCGTCCCAGGCGTGGCGCAGGAAACCGAGGGAGCGCGCCAGCAGCCGGTCGTACGTCGTACCGCTAGACATCCCGCGCAGGCCGATGCAGACCAGCGCGAGGCGGGCCACGTCGTCGACGCAGTAGCCGGACGCCCGGTGCGGGACGACGCCGTCGGCGTGCTGCACGATCCCGACGTCGTCGACGAGGGTGAGCAGGTGGTCGGCCCGCACGGACGGAGAGCTGCCCGGCCGCGGCCGGGCCACGGTCACCGGGCCGAGCTCGACCGCCTCGCGCAGCACCTCCCTGAGCTGTTTCCCCACGGCGGGCCAGGTCATCGACCGCCCGAGCGCGGCCGCGGCCTTCCGGGTCGCCTGCAGCGCAGCCGGGTCGTCGAGCAGCCCGATGACCTCCTCGGCCAGCGCAGCCGCGTCGTCGAACGGGACGAGTACGCCGGCGCCGTCCGCCAGCAGGTCTTCGGCGTAGTAGTAGGGCGTAGACACGACCGGGCAGCCGGCCACGATCGCGAACGTGAGCGCGCCCGAGACGATCTGCTCTCGCGAGCGGTACGGCGTGATGTAGAGGTCCGTCGCGGCCAGCAGCGTGGCGAGGTCGTCGACGTCGAGGAACCGGTCGATGAAGTGCACGGAGTCGGTCAGCTCCAGGTCGCGGACCCGCCGTTCGAGCGACAGGCGGTACTGCTCGCCCTCCACCCGGGCCACCTCGGGATGGGTGCGGCCGGCGACCAGGTACAGCGCCTCCGGGTGCTTGGCCACGATCGCGGGCATGGCCTCGATCGCCATCTCGATGCCCTTGTTGGCCGAGATGAGCCCGAAAGTCGCCAGTACGGTGCGCCCGGCGACGTTCTCGAGCGCGGGCCGCGGGCCGGTCGAGTCCGCGACCGGCACTCGGAGCCGAGCCTTGATCTGGTCGCTGTCGCGGTCGCCCGGCAGCAGGCGGCTTGGACCGCCGTGCGGCACGACCCGGATCCGCTCCGGCGGGGCCAGCTGCGCCTCGGCCACCATCCGGCGCGCGGTCTCGGTGAAGACGGTGACCAGGCTCGCTCGGGCGCACAGGGCTCGCAGTGTCTCCGCCTGCTGGACCGTCGGCGTGGAGAGCACGGTGTGCAGCGTGACGACCAGCGGCTGCTCGAGCTCCGCCGCCATCGACAGCACCCAGCTGCCGGCCGGGCCGCCGAAGATGCCGTACTCGTGCTCGATCACCACGACGTCGGTCCCACGCCGAGTGAGGACCGCAGCGGCGGCCGCGTAGTCGCCCCGCACACCGTGGCGGATCCGGGCGACGACCTCCGGTGCGTAGCGCCGGTCCTCGTCGCGGGCCATCGCCACGATGTCCACCGCGATGTCGCTGGCCGCTCCAAGCAAGGCCTCGCGCAGGTCCGCCGCGAAAGTTCCGATACCGCAGGCACGAGGTGGGTACGTCGAAACCAGAGCCACCCGCATGAACGAAGTTCTACCCGATGTCGCCCGGTGTTCCCATGTGCGCGCCGGCATGCATGCATTCCCGCCGCGTGGGGCATCGAGACCCCAGAGTCGAGCCGACCGGAGGGCCTTGCCATGGACGCGATCACATTGCTCAAGGACGACCACAAGACGGTGGAGAAGCTCTTCAAGGCGTTCGAGAAGCTCGGCCACGGCGGCGACCCGGCGAAGAAGCGCGAGCTGGTCGACTCGATGATCCAGGAGCTGGCCGTGCACGCCTACATCGAGGAGCAGGTCTTCTACCCGGCCGTGCGTGCCGAGGAGCCGGCGGAGGAGGACCTCGTCCTCGAGGCGCTCGAGGAGCACCACATCGTCAAGTGGACGCTGTCCGAGCTCGAGGGCATGAGCCCGTCGGCGGAGCGTTTCGACGCGAAGG
>JBPCOX010000154.1:0-4097 GCA_050999825.1 Mycobacteriales bacterium | reverse complement strand
AAGACGCTGCCGAACATCCGGCTGCTCGATCCCAACGAGCTGCAGCAGACCTTCCAAAGCCTGCAGAGCCTGAAGACCTTCTACACCTTCGCCGACACCCTCGACATCGACCGGTACACCATCGGCGGCCGCCAGACCGACCAGGTGGTCGCGGTGCGGGAGCTGAACCCCGGTGGGCTGCCGACGGACAACTGGATCAACCGGCACCTGGTCTACACGCACGGCTACGGCTTCGTCGCTGCGCCCGGCACTCAGGTCGATGTCGAGGGGCGACCGAAGTTCTCGGCCTTGAACCTGCCGCAGCAGGGGGCCATCGAGGTGACGCAACCGCGGATCTACTTCGGGGAGAGCTCGCCGACGTACTCGGTGGTCGGTGCACCCTCCGGCGCACCGCCGGGGGAGCTGGACTACCCGGGTAGTGGCACCGACACGGACGAGCAGGTGCGGAACAGCTACGACGGCAAGGGCGGCGTGGCGATGGGGTCCGGCTTCCGCCGACTGCTCTACGCCTTCCACTTCCGCGAGAAGAACCTGTTGCTCTCCAACGGCGTCAACAGCGCGTCGCGCATTCTTTACGTCCGAAACCCGCGCGAGCGGGTGCAGAAGGTCGCGCCCTACCTCAAGCTCGACGGCGACCCGTACCCGGCGGTGGTGGACGGCCGGATCCTGTGGATTCTCGACGGCTACACCACCAGCGACGGCTACCCGTACTCCCAGCGGTCGAGCCTCGGGGAGCTGACGCAGGACACCACCGTGACGACCTCGGAGGCGGTGGTGGCTCAGCCGCGGGACCAGGTCAACTACATCCGCAACTCGGTCAAGGCAACCGTGGACGCCTACGACGGCACCGTGAGCCTCTACGCCTGGGACGACAAGGACCCGGTGCTGCGGACCTGGATGCGGGCATTCCCGGGAACCTTGAAGCCCAAGTCCGACATCGGCCCGGATCTCGAGGCGCACCTGCGCTACCCCGAGGACCTGTTCAAGGTCCAGCGCGAGCTGCTGACCCGCTACCACGTGGCTCGGCCGCTGGACTTCTACAACGGCACCGACTTCTGGAAGGTCCCGCCGGACCCGACCCGCAAGGGCACATCGATCAGCCAGCCGCCGTACTACCTCACCGTGGCGGTGCCGGGCAGTGACCGGGCCAGCTTCTCGCTGACCTCGCCGCTGGTGGCCAAGAACCGGCCCAACCTGACGGCGTTCCTTTCGGTCAACAGCGACCCGGGCGCCGACTACGGCAAGATGACCCTGCTTGAGCTGCCCCGCAACGTGCAGGTCAACGGCCCCGGACAGGTGGCCAACAACTTCGAGTCCGACACCGACGCCTCCAAGGAGCTCACTCTCTTCCGGGGCGGCGGGTCCAAGACCGTCGAGGCCAACCTGCTGACCCTGCCGGTCGGAAACGCGCTGCTGTACGTCCAGCCGATCTACGTCCAGGCCTCCGGCGGCGAGAGCTACCCCACGCTCAAGCGAGTCTTCGTCGCCTTCGGTGACAACCCCAAGGTCGGGTTCGCGCCGACCTTGAGTGGGGCCCTCGACCAGGTCTTCGGTGTGACCGGACCCACCACGCCGCCGCCGGGCAACGGCACCCCGCCGCCGACCGGCACCGGCGGCAACGCCGCCCTGCGCCAGGCGATCGCCGACGCCAACGCGGCGTTCGTAGCCGGCCAGGAGGCGCTCAAGACCGGGAACTTCGCGGCGTACGGCGCTGCCCAGGCCCGGCTGAAGGAGGCCTTGGCGCGGGCCGCTGCCGCCAGCGGGTCGGCCGGTGGTACGACGTCCCCGTCCCCGTCCCCGCTGGCGTCGCCGTCGCCGTAGGCGCGCGGTAGTTGCCGCTGGGTACGGCTCCGGCGTACAGTCGAGGGACCGACGCGGGGTGGAGCAGCTCGGTAGCTCGCTGGGCTCATAACCCAGAGGTCGCAGGTTCAAATCCTGCCCCCGCTACCAAGAGAGTGCAGGTCAGAGGCCTGATCCGGAGTCTCCGGGTCAGGCCTCTTGATCGTGCGTCCGTCATCCGTCCGTGAAACTAGCGGACACGACGGGTGGAACTGCGGCCCGACGTGACAGCGATCGTCATCCCGCCCTGACGCGGCAACCGGGGTTCCGTCAGTGATAACTGCCCAGCACCAGGGTTGCCAGGCCGCAGCCGGACATGCTCCGCTGCAAGGACCTCGATCTTGTCGCCGACGGGAACGGCTGAGGGCTGCTGCGCGCGCTCAAGAAGCGCCGGCCAGCGTCGACGGATGGCCCGCTACGGCGTTGACTCGGCGGCCCGCGATCATCAACCCGCGCATCCGCACCCGTAGCTGACCAGCAGAAGTGAGCCCGACAAGGGGGACTCCAGCCCCGTGTCTTCGTGTCCGAGGGAGTCGTCCGTCTGCCCTTGCCCTCTAGGCGTACGAGTTGGCCCGCAACCGACCGAACGAGAGCAGAACTGTCTGTCGCTGCCTTGGGGAAGAATCTTCCCTGTGAACGCGCAAGCCTCCGCCGAGCCCGGCTACGACCATGAGCCGACTCCTGCCGACGACTTCGGCCCGGACGTCCCCGGCGACATTGGTGAGCCGGCCTGGCAGTCGATTTCGACCGATCTGGTGCTATCACGGCCACCGACTCAAGGGTCTCCGGGGAACGTCCCGGCAGGTAGCGACCTCCGCCTGGACATCGGCTGGGAGCGCTTCGAGCAGCTGCTTGTGTTCGTCGCCCAGGGCGTCCTGGGTCTCAATGGAGTCCGGTTCCGCCGGTACGGCGTCGGCGGCCAGAAACAGCACGGCATCGACTTGGCCGGGCGTTGCTCCGGCGGCGGCTACACCGTCGTGCAGTGCAAGGAGTACGACACGTTCTCGCCCGCGAATCTGCGTGTAGCGGTCGAGCGATTCACCAAGGGCAAGCGGCCGTTCGGGGCGCAGCACCTGATCGTCGCCCTCAGCACCGTGGCGCGGATGACCCAGCTGGAGGACGAGCTGGCTGTCCTGCAAGACGAGTACAAGGACCTGCACATCGAGCTGTGGGGCGCCGAGCAGATCAACGACGCACTGCGTGATCGTGCGGACATCGTTAGCCGCTTCTGGACGCGAGAGACGGCCGAGACATTCTGCACAGGCGCACCGCCATCCGGCGTGGCCGCAGCTCCACCGAATTGGGTCCGCGTCGCCGACCAAATCCTGCTCAGCCCGCTGGGCGTTGACGGTCTCGACGAGCAGCTCGCCGACGCCGACAAGCTGCGCGGCATCGACCCGGCGGCTGCCGCCGACGCGTACGGGCGGCTGGCCGACCGGCTCGCCGCCGACGGGTTCGCCGGGCACGCCCACGTCCTGCGGCGCAAGCAGCTTGACGCCCTGGCCGACGCCGACGAGCTCGACGCCGTCGCGGGACTGACGGCGCAGCTGGCGGCGACGGCTCTGCACGAGGCCGACATGCACCAGGCGCAGCTGCTGGGCCACCGGCTCGACGTGCTCGCGCGCGACCATGCCCATAAGGCCACGGGGAACGCTGGTGACGACGCCACCGAAAGCACCGGCGCGAACGCCCCCGAGAACGCCGGGAAGCACGGCGCCGCCACGGCCCGGCATGCCGAGCTGATCAGCGCTGCCGTATACGCCGCCGAGCACCCGTTCGGTGACAGCAGCGCGCTTACCGCCGCCCTGCGCAACTCGCTGGCCGGCCTGACCGCTCCCGCGTACCAGCCGCTGCTCGTGTTGCTGCTCGCCGAGCTGACCGTCGCCGACGCCACCGTCGCACCGTCCGACCAGTCAGTCGTCACCGAAGCCGGCGGTGAGAACCAGACGGGTGCGGCGTTGGTCGCGGCGCGGCTCGCCGAACTGGACAACCTCATCACGTCCGCGCTCACTCAACTGACGACCGCACCCTCAGCGACGCTGGACAAAGACGTCACGCTGCGCCTGCGGCTGCTGCGCGCCAGCTACGGCGCCGACGAGCGCACGCACCTGCTGACCCTGGCACGGCAGCTGCGGCTGCCGCGGCCGCACGCCGCGCTCGTGCTCGCCGCCCAGGCCCGCCGTGACGCCCTCGACGGATCCCCCGACGAGGCCCTCGAGCATTGGCGGCAGGCCGTCGGGCACGCCATCCACGAGGGC
>JBPCOX010000140.1:0-15278 GCA_050999825.1 Mycobacteriales bacterium | reverse complement strand
CGCGCCGCCGCGGACTCGACCTGCGGGCGTCGTACGCCGTGATGGACTACGCCGTGCGCCAGCACTTCGGGGCGGAACGCTTCGTCACCGGGATGTTCGGCGAGCTCAACCTCGCGAACGGGCGCCTCCGCTGGGTGAACGCGGGCCACCCACCACCGTTGCTCGTGCGGCGCGGCCGCGTGGTGAAGAGCCTGGAGTGCCCACCGAGCCTGCCACTCGGGCTGGGCGGATCGGTGGTCCACCTCAGCGAGGAGTCGCTGGAGCGCGGCGACCGGCTGCTCTTCTACACCGACGGGGTGGTCGAGGCGCGGTCGAGCGACGGTGAGTTCTTCGGCCAGCAGCGCCTCGCCGACCTGCTCGGACGGGAGGCCGCCTCGGGCCAGCCGGCGCCGGAGAACATGCGCCGGCTCCCGTTGGCGGTGATGGAGCACCAGGGCGGCGCCCTGCAGGACGACGCCACAATGCTGTTTGTGGAGTGGCGGAGTGGCCACTAAGACGGTATCGTCTTCTGACGCCACCGAAGGGGCGCCGCAACCTTCTCGGCGCCCCTCCGGCCAGGTCGCTCGAGCCGGCTAGCTGCAACCGCGGGGGGAGCCGCAGGACTCGCAGACGTAGCAGCTCCCGGCCGGGCGCATCTTGATGCCGCAGGTGAAGCACAGTGGAGCGTCGACGGCGGTCTGGGTGCTGAACTCCTGCGCAGCGCCGAAGTCGCGATCAGCAGGGGCCTCGGTGATCGATGGCTGGGCTGCCACCTCGACCACCGGCGCGGACTGTGCCAGTCCCTCGACGTCGACGTCCTCGTCGTCGCCCAGGGCGGGAGCTGGGGCATACGACCCGCTGGCCACCGCCGCCGAACGCTCGTCGACCGAGAAGATGCCGAGCTCCGCCCGCTTCTCGTACGGCAGGTAGTCCAGCGCGAGACGTCGGAAGATGTAGTCCATCACGGACTGCGCCATGCGGACGTCGGGGTCGTCGGTCATGCCGGCCGGGTCGAACCGCATGTTGGTGAACTTCGTGACGAACGCCTCGAGCGGCACGCCGTACTGCAGCCCGATGGAGATCGCCACCGAGAACGCATCCATGACGCCGGCGAGCGTCGAACCCTGCTTGCTCATCTTGATGAAGACCTCACCGAGGCCGTCATCCGGATAGGAGCCGGCGGTGAGGTAGCCCTCGGCGCCGCCCACCGCGAAGGAGACGGTCTGGCTGGGACGCTTCTTGGGCAGTCGTTTGCGGACGGGGCGCACGTCCTCGACGACCGGCGTCGAGGCGAGCTCCGCGCGCTTGCTCGCCTTGAGATCGGACAGCGGCTGCCCGACCTTGCAGTTGTCCCGGTAGATCGCGATCGCCTTCAGACCGAGCTTCCAGCCCTCGAAGTAGGCCTTCTCGACGTCCTCGATCGTGGCCGACTCCGGGAGATTCACGGTCTTCGAGATAGCACCCGAGACGAACAGCTGAACGGCGGCCATCATCCGGATGTGGCCCATCCAAGAAATGGCGCGTTCCCCCATCGCGCAGTCGAAGACCGAGTAGTGCTCCGGCCGCAGCCCCGGCGCGTCGATGACGTGCCCGTGCTCGGCGACGTGCTCGACGATCGCCTCGATCTGCTCCTGCTGGTAACCCAGCTTCTTGAGCGCCCGCGGAATCGTCTCGTTGACGATCTGCATGCTGGCTCCGCCGACCAGCTTCTTCATCTTGACCAGCGCCAGGTCGGGCTCGATGCCGGTGGTGTCGCAGCTCATCATCAGCCCGGTCGTGCCGGTGGGCGCGAGGACGCTCGCCTGGGCGTTGCGCCAGCCGTTATGGGCGCCGATCGCCAGGGACTCCTGCCACGCCTTGCTGGCGGCGTGCAGCACGCGCGCGTCGTCCGCGCTCACCGGCCGGGCGGCGTCGTTGGCGGCCGCGTGCTTACGCATCACCCGCTGGTGCGCGTGCGCATTGCGGGCATAGCCGTCGTACGGGCCTACGATGCCGGCCAGCTCGGCGGAGCGCCGGTACGCCGTGCCGGTCATCAGGCTGGTGATGGCTCCCGCCAGGGCACGGCCACCCTCGCTGTCGTAGGCGAGCCCGGTCGCCATGAGCAGCGCACCGAGATTGGCGTAGCCGATGCCGAGCTGTCGGTAGGCGCGCGTCGTCTCGGTGATCTTTTCGGTCGGGAAGTCGGCGAAGCAGATCGAGATGTCCATCGCGGTGATCACCAGCTCGACCACCTTGGCGAACGTCGCCGCGTCGAAGGTGTCGTCCTCGCGCAAGAACTTCAGCAGATTCAGTTGCGCGAGATTACAACTTGAATTGTCGAGAGAAAGGTACTCACTGCATGGGTTAGAAGCTGTAATTCGGCCAGTTTCCGGATTGGTGTGCCAGTCGTTGATGGTGTCGTCGTACTGCAGGCCCGGATCCGCGCATTCCCATGCGGCCACGGCGATCTTGCGGAAGAGCGATCGCGCGTCGACCGTCTCGAGGACACGGTTGTCCAGACGGGCACGCAGGGCGAAGTCGGACCCGTCTTCGACCGCCTTCATGAACTCGTCGGTGACGCGGACGGAGTTGTTGGCGTTCTGGTACTGCACGGAGGTGATGTCCTTGCCGCCGAGATCCATGTCGAAGCCGGCGTCACGAAGCGCACGGATCTTGACTTCCTCCCGCGCCTTGAGCTCGACGAACTCCTCGATGTCAGGGTGGTCGACGTCGAGAATCACCATCTTGGCCGCGCGGCGGGTGGCGCCGCCGGACTTGATGGTGCCGGCGGAGGCGTCGGCCCCCCGCATGAAGGACACCGGTCCCGAGGCGGTGCCGCCCGAGGACAACAGCTCCTTCGCGGATCGAATCCGGGACAGGTTGAGCCCTGCTCCCGAGCCGCCCTTGAAGATGAGTCCTTCTTCTCGGTACCAGTTGAGAATGGACTCCATGGTGTCCTCGACGGACAGGATGAAGCAGTTGTGGACTCTCAGACTGCCGGAGAGGTACTCACCGCTCTCCGTCTGGATGTCGAAGACCTCCATTGGCCCCAGTGGTTCGATTTTACTGATCTGCAGCCGCTTGACCGGTCCGGCCAAGTGTCCGGAAAGCCAGAAGCTCTCGTCAAGCTTGCGCTGCTTGCGCTCATCGACGAAACCTACTTCGGTGGCGAACAGCCCTCGGTCACCTTCGTTCAGAATCTGCAAGCTCCAGATGTTCATTCTGTTCGACCGACGGTCGACCTTACACTTGACCCGCGAGAAGATGCCGAAGCGCAGAAGCAGCGACTGAATGCCACGCACCAGCTGCTCAGATATCATGTCGACGGCGAGCAGGGTGCCGTTCTCCCTGCGGCTTACGTAGCCTTCTGCCTGAAAGATGCTTCGAAGGTAATACTGCACTACGGGAAGGGGGGCGGTTAGCAGCGTCTCCGGCACCGTCATTTCAACCCCGCGAGCGCGGAGGTCCCACCGATCTACGAACTCGGTCAAGACTTTCCCGTACAGCCGAGTGCGCCGACAATCCAAGGTCGGATCCTGGGTGTGGACGCTTCGCTGCTGCCGATGTACGTCAGGCAGGGCGTGGTCGAGCGCAGCCGTCACCCAATCTAGTTCCTGGCCTGTGACGGTCACGGCCTCGATGGTCAGCGAGCGGTTCGTCCCTTCATACTGACCGACGAAACCGTCAGCCTGAAGCCATCCCGCTAGTGCCGCTTCCCAGGCTTCCAGCGTGGTGAACTCCCGCTCGCCATATGACTCACGCCTGTGCCACTCCACCGTGTCGCCCGGACGAAGAGCTCCAGCCTCGACGAAGCGGCCGATGCCGGCTCCGGACGCCTTCCACACGAGGTGGTCGGGTGTGACGTCGAGCAAGTAACCGGACTTGAGGTGGACACGCAGCACCTCCTTAACACCATTCGCCTTGGTGGCCAGAACTTGGGTGACCCCCTGTGAGTCGAAAACCTTCTGCCCTACGGCGTCGTAGTCGACGAGCTTTCCGATTGGGATCAGACCCTCCGGGGTGCTTACCAGAGAGTCATAGGGCTGACACGCGCTCACCTGCTGCGGCGCGGACGTGCCGACGTTGAACCACACCGGGGAGTTGAAGCTGAAGATCTGGTGCAACAGCGCGTAGGTGATCTCGTGCCCGAACACCTCCGCGTCGGCGTCGGAGGCGAAGTAACCGTGCTGCGTGCCGGCAGCGACGTAGGCGTGGACCACCCGGTCGATGATCTGCTTGAGCGAGTGCTCGCGGGTCGGCGAGCCGACCGCCCCCCGGAAGTACTTGGTTGTCACGATGTTGACCGCGTTCACGGCCCAGAAGTCCGGAAACTCGACCCCGCGCTGCTCGAAGTTGACCGAGCCGTCGCGCCAGTTGGTCAGGACGACGTCGCGGCGCTCCCACGTCACCTCGTCGTACGGGTGCAACCCAGGCGTGGTGTAGACACGCTCGACGCGCAGCCCGCGACCGACGCCAGCAGCCTGGGCCTGGTCGCGCGACGCACCGCTGACCGTCTCCGTCATGTCCGTGGTCCTCCTCATCGGTTCAACGTCGGCCGCACCTGAGGCCATCCCAGTGCCGCGGCCAGACATGGGGTGTGGGCCGCCTGCGCGGCACCGCCCGGCGCCGACCGGGCCTAGAGCACGGCTCCGGAGAGCCGCGGCGGGAACGGCGCCGCGGCAGCGTCCGGCACCGGGGCCGACGGCGGCTGCGCGACGGTGGAGCGCAGCGCCTCGATCTCGAGCTCGAAGTCGGCAAGTGAGTCGAAGCAGCGGTAGACCGAGGCGAACCGCAGGTAGGCCACCTCGTCCAACGCTCGCAACGGGGCCAAGATCGCCATCCCCACCTCGTGGGCGGCCACCTCGGCACCGCCGGTAGCACGGACGGTGTCCTCGACCTCCTGGGCCAGGCGCGCCAGCAGGTCCTCGGCGACCGGTCGGCCCTGACAGGCCTTGCGTACGCCGGCGAGCACCTTCGGCCGCGAGAACGGCTCGGTCACCCCGCTGCGCTTGACGACAGACAGCGCAGCCGCCTCGACCGTCGTGAAACGACGGGCGCACGCAGGACAGGCGCGTCGCCGGCGGATGGCTGCACCCTCGTCAGCCTCTCGGCTGTCGACGACGCGGCTGTCGTCGTGCCGGCAGAAGGGGCATCGCATGCGAGTCTCCGGGAGCTGACGAGGGACCGGACCGTGGACGAGCCTGTGGGGAAGTTGGGTGCCACCTGTCGGCAACCAACCACAACCTGTGGACTACTTACAGCCGTGTAACTACTACATCTGGGACCGTACGACGGTCGAGACTGCGGACGCAAGCGGCTGGCGGGGAGTCCGGCCAACGCGCAGGTCAAGACGCCGAGCCCCGGCGTGTCGTCATCGCGGGAGAAGGAGGCGCTGCCCGGGGCGCAGCTCGGCCGTGGGCAGGTGGTTGAGCCGGCGTAGTTGCTCAACGGTCACCCTCGGGTCGTGCGACGGCGCCATCCCACGCGCGACGGACCAGAGGGTGTCTCCGCGCTGGACGACGACGGAACCGGTCGGGGGACGCGTCGGTTCCGCGCCTCCGGCCGCGGCCGAGGCCCTGCCGGCCGAGAACGCCGTCGCGACGAGGACCGCGGCCAGGAGCAGCAGGCACAGCCGACCTCGGCGGGTGAGCCGGAGGCCGGCCGTGCGCGCCGCGGCCCGACGAGAGGCGACTGCACGCCCGGTTGAGACCGGGACGACTCGCGGCCGCCCGACACCCACCGGACGCACCGAGGCGGAGCGCCGCACCGGCGGCCGGCTCCCGACCGGCGCCCGCCGGCCACCTGCCCCGCGCCGCCGCGGGGGGGCGGGGGGGTCGAGGGGGGCCGGCCTCGGCTCGGAGATCGGCTCGCGGTGCAGCGTGGCGGCGGTCATGATGGCTCCTCGGCGCAACGTCCGAACGGGTGTTCGAACTACCGGAAGTTATACCGCGGGCCGCCGACAGAATCGCGACACGTTCGAACGCATGTTTGAACACGGCTGCCGGCCGGGTTACCGTGGCTATACCGCAGACGGCGAGGAGTTGACGTGAGCGCAGGCGGACGGCGCCAACCCCCCAGCGCTCGAGGAGCGAGCGTCCACTCCTTCCCCGAACCGGGTGTCGACCCGCCGACGTTGACGGCCCGACAGCGCCGGGTGCTCGAAGTGATCCGCGACTCCGTCGAACGACGCGGCTACCCGCCCAGCATGCGCGAGATCGGCGAGGCGGTCGGGCTCACCAGCACCAGCAGCGTCGCCCACCAGCTCGCGACCCTGCAACGCAAGGGCCTGCTCCGCCGAGATGCCAACCGGCCCCGTGCCGTCGAGATCCGCTCGGCGGCTGCCGCACGGCCCACTCCGGACCCGGCGGACGCCGGCTCCGACGAGGAGGAGGCGCGGCGGGCGGCCATGCCGGCGCCGACCTACGTGCCGGTGGTCGGACGCATCGCCGCCGGGGGGCCGGTGCTCGCCGAGCAGGCGGTCGAGGACGTCTTCCCGCTACCACGGCAGCTGGTCGGCGAGGGCTCCCTGTTCCTGCTCAGGGTGGCCGGCGACTCGATGATCGACGCAGCCATCGCCGACGGCGACTGGGTCGTAGTCCGCCAGCAGCCGACCGCGGAAAACGGGGAGATCGTGGCCGCCATGATCGACGGCGAGGCCACCGTCAAGACGTTCAAGCGCCGCGACGGCCGGGTTTGGCTGCTGCCGCACAACCCGGCGTACGACCCGATCCCCGGGGACGAGGCGACGATTCTCGGCCGGGTCACGGCCGTACTGCGCCGGGTCTAGCTCGCACGCACCGGCAGCAGCCTCGGGAGGCCGGGCCACACCGGGTGCGGCGACGTGCCGCGCAGAGCGAGCAGCTCGTCGATGCCGGCTGCGGGCATGGGCCGCGAGAACAGGAACCCCTGGCCGTAGTCGCACCCCATCTGGCGCAGCGCGGTGGCCTGCTCCGCCGTCTCCACGCCCTCGGCCACGGTGGTCATCCGCAGCGAGCGGCCGAGGCCCACGATCGTCCTCACCAGCTCGCCGTGCGAGGACTCCGCCCTGGTCACGGACTCCACGAACGACCGGTCGACCTTGAGGATGTCGACCGGAAACCGGTGCAGGTAGGACAGGGACGAGTAGCCCGTGCCGAAGTCGTCGATGGCCAGCCGCACACCGAGACTCTTGACGGCGTGCATGAGCTCGACCACCTCGGCGGTGCGCTCGATGAGCATGCTCTCGGTCATCTCGAGAACCAGCGCCATCGCCGGCAGGCCCGAGTCGGCCAGCGCCGACTGCACCGCCTCCAGCAGCGGCGGGCGCAGCTGCCGGGCGGACAGGTTCACCGCCACGTGGAACAGCTCCCCTTCGGGAGCCCAGGACTGCCAGCGCGCGCCCTGCACGGCGCACTCGGTGAGCGCCCACTCCCCGATGGACACGATCAACCCGCTGTCCTCGGCCAGGGAGATGAACTCCTCCGGCGCGACGACGCCGCGCTCCGGGTGGTACCAGCGCAGCAGGGCCTCCACGCCGACGATCCGGCCGGTGGCGAGCTCGACAGTGGGCTGGTAGTTCAGCGCCAGCTGGTAGCGGCCCAGCGCTTGGCGGAGATCCTCCTCGACCGCCAGCCTGGAGCTCAGGGCCTCCCGCATCGCCGGCTCGAACCGGACGAAGTTCGCGCCCTTGGTCGACTTTGCCTTGTACATCGCCAGGTCGGCGTTGCGCAGCAGCAGCTCCGAGGTCTCCGCGCCGTTCCCGGTTACGGCGATCCCCGTGCTGACCCCGACGTGGAGCTCGCGGCCGTCGAGGATAAAGGGCTCGCCCAGCGTGCTCGTGATGCGCTCGGCCACCCATACGGCCGCCGACTCGACGTCGGAGCCCTCGAGCAGTACGGCGAACTCGTCCCCGCCCAGGCGCGCCACGGTGTCGCCCGGCCGCACGCAGTGCTCCAGCCGGCCGGCGACCTGCCCGAGCAACTGGTCACCGACCGCGTGGCCCTCGGAGTCGTTGACGGCCTTGAAGCCGTCGAGATCCAGGAACAGCACGGCGACCGGTTCCCGCCGGGAGGCCTGGTCCCGCAGCGCCGCCTCGACCCGGTGTCGGAACACGACCCGGTTCGCCAGCCCGGTGAGCGGGTCGTGATGTGCCTGCCGGGTCAGCTCGGCATCGAGCCGCTTGCGCTCGCTCACGTCGCGGATGCTCAGCAGCATCCCGGTGACGTCGGGGTCGTCCACCAGCGAGGTGATCACCGACTCCGTGTCGCACCAGTGACCGGCGCGGTGATACATGGAGCACTCGATCGTGTGCCTGGACCCCGGGTGGGCAGCGGCCTCGGTCAACAGCGCCTTCATCCGGCGGGCATCCACGGGACCCAGGAGATCGCTGAGCCGCCGCCCGGCAAGCTCCGAGGGCGCATGCCCCAAGACGCGCTCCGCCGCGTCGGACACGAACCGGATCCTGCCGTCGACACCCACGATCGCAAGGACGTCGGCGGACTGGGCGACCAGGCATCGCAGCACCCCCGCGCCCACGGGACGGCCACCCGACGAACGGCGTCCAGCCCACCAGGTCGCCGGCATGTCTTATTGCATCGGCGGGCTGCGACGAACGGTTGAGCGGCTCCCATCGGCCGGTCAGGCGCGCGTACTAGGAGGTGGCGGCTTCCACGCCGTAGGGCGCAAGCTGCGCCGCCACGCCGGGCAGCACCCTCGCCCGCAGCAGCGTGCCGTCGGCGGTGTGCTCCTCGCTGAGAACCTCGCCGTCGCGGTGGACCCGCGAGACCAGGTCGCCGCGGGCGTACGGAAGCAGGATCTCCACCTCCACCTCGGGGTGGGGCAGCTCCCGGGACAGCACCTCGAGCAGCTCCGCCAGGCCGGCACCGGTGCGGGCGCTGACCAGCACCGTGGACGGCTCCCGCCGCTGCAGCCGGGCGAGAACCAGCGGATCGGCGGCGTCCACCTTGTTGACGACGACGACCTCGGGCACCGACAGCGCGTCGATCTCGGCGAACACCTGCCGTACGGCGGCGAGCTGCGACTCCGGATCGGGGTGCGAGCCGTCGACCACATGCAGGATCAGGTCGGCGTCGGCGACCTCCTCGAGGGTGGATCGGAACGCCTCGATCAGCTGATGCGGCAGGTGACGGACGAAGCCCACCGTGTCGGTGAGCGTGAAGACGCGCCCGTCAGAGGTCTCCGCACGGCGTACGGTCGGGTCGAGGGTGGCGAAGAGCGCATCCTCGACCAGTACGCCGGCACCGGTGAGTCGGTTGAGCAGCGACGACTTGCCGGCGTTGGTGTAGCCGGCGATGGCCGCTGACGGCACCGCACGGCGGCGGCGCTCCTGGCGCTTGGTATCCCGGGCGGTCCCCATGCCGGCGATCTCGCGGCGCAGCTTGGCCATCCGGGCGCGGATTCGCCGTCGGTCTGTCTCGATCTTCGTCTCGCCCGGACCGCGGGTGCCGATCCCGCCACCGCCCGCCACCCGGCCACCGGCCTGCCGGGACAGCGACTCTCCCCGGCCACGCAGCCGGGGCAGCATGTATGTCATCTGCGCCAGCTCGACCTGGGCCTTGCCCTCCTTGCTGGTCGCGTGCTGGGCGAAGATGTCCAGGATCAGCGCGGTACGGTCGATCACCTTGACCTTTACGATGCTCTCCAGCTGCCGCAGCTGCCCCGGGGTGAGCTCGCCGTCGCAGATGACGGTGTCCGCGCCGGTCTCGGCCACCACCCCACGGAGCTCCTTGGCCTTGCCGGAGCCGACGTAGGTGGCGGGGTCGGGCCGATCGCGCCGCTGCATCAGTGCCTCGAGAACTCGCGAGCCAGCCGTCTCGGCGAGGGCGGCGAGCTCGGCGAGGGAGTTCTCGGCGTCGTCCGCGCTCCCCGCCGTCCAGATCCCGATCAGTACGACGCGCTCCAGGCGGAGCTGGCGGTACTCGACCTCGGAGACGTCCTCGAGCTCGGTGGTGATGCCAGCCACCCGGCGCAGGGCGTGCCGCTCGGCGAGATCGAGCCCTGCACCGTCGGCGTCGTGCAGAGCGACCGCCGATTCCACCGGGTCGCCCGGTGACGGGAGCGGCGCATCGGACACAACACGGTCGGGGTCGGTCATCACTTGCGATGGTCCCATGGACAGCGGTCGTTGCGCACCGTGGTTACGGTGCCCCCTAGCGGCGCGTGACCCTGTCGGCACTCAGCGTCCAGGACCGGATGGTCCGTACGGGTGAAGTTCGGCCGGTGATCGAACTTTCGGCCGACTGGTGCTGGCGCCGCGTCAGGAGCAGCGGTTGACTGCTCTGACCGGCTCCCTCGCCGGCGACAGCACTCGCGTCCGTTGGAGGACAATTGCGCAAGACCGTATCCGTGCTCGCGAGCTTGAGCCTTGCCGCCATGACCGGACCCGTGCTGGCGGCCAGTGCCAGCGCCGACTCAGGAGGCGCTCCGGCCCCTCGACGGGCGGCCGACATGCGGTCGGCCGGCGTACAGGCCGCCATCGCGGCTCATGCGGCGGGAGCGACCGCGAGCCCCGCACGGGCGGCGGCCGGCCCGTCGTACGTGCCGTCGCAACTCGAGTGCACCGCGCGCGGCGGCGCAAACGTCAAGCTCGACTGCGACTCGAAGCTGCCCAACAACGAGCCTGACGTCAACGTCGACCCGCGCAACCCGATGCATCTGGTCGCCAGCTCGAACGACTACGACAGCAACGGCGACGAGTTCTACACCAGCTTCGACGGCGGCCGTACGTGGCGGACCGGCGACATGTCCCTCGAGGACGACGGCCGCATCGGCAGCGACCCGGTCACCGTCTTCGACGTCAAGCACGACACGGTCATCCACTCGTCGCTGAACTTCAAGTTCGACGGCGGTGACGGGGACCTCGTCGTCTCGCTGTCCGACGACGGCGGCCTGCACTGGGGCAAGCCGGTAGTGGTATCGGACGGCCAGGGAGTCGGCACCGCTCCGACCCAGCTGTTCAACGACAAGGAGTGGATGGTCACCGACAACAACCCGGCTTCGCCTCACTTCGGCCGGACCTACCTGACCTGGTCACTGTTCGTCTCCCACAACGGCAACTACGCCTCGTCGGCGATCTACGAGTCGCACAGCGACAACGGCGGCCGGACGTGGAGCCCGCGGCAGGAGATCTCCGGATCCGACCGGACCTGCACCTACCAGGAGACCGGCCGGGCCAACCAGTGCGACGAGAACCAGTTCTCGGTGCCGACCGTCAAGCCCGACGGCAGCGTCTACGTCGCGTTCCAGAACGAGCAGCACCAAGCCGCCTGGGAGAAGGGCGAGCAGTTCGAGAACCAGTACCTGGTCGTCCGGTCCCACGACGGGTTCGCGACCTTCAGCTCCCCGGTCCACGTGGTGGACATGGAGGACGGCAACCGCGACTACCCGACCAACGTCTCCGGCCGGCAGACCTTGACCGGTATGCAGGCCCGGGTGAACTCGGCCGGCAACATCGTCGCCAACCCCAGGAACGGCCAGCTGGCCATCGTGTTCTCGGACAACCGGCGCGGCACACACGACGTCGATGCGCCGGTCACAAACACGGGCGTCTACATGATGACGTCCTACGACGGCATTCGCTGGGAGGGGCCGACGGCGGTCGACACCAGCGGCGGCGACCAGTGGTTCCCCTGGGTCGATGCCAACCCGGTCACCGGCCAGCTCGGGGTGCTCTACAACAACGAGGTGGACCGCGGTCGGTACAACGCGCGGCTGGCCGTCGGCCGGCCGGGTCAGGGCTTCCACAGCCGGACCGTCAGCACCGGGGTGTCGAACGCCGACAACTCGCGCTTCTTCCAGGCCCACGTGAAGGGCTGCTACCGCTGCACCACGTTCTTCGGTGACTACATCCGGCTCGCCTACGGGCGCGACGGCTCGGCCAACATGGTGTGGACCGACATGAGCAAGACGATCACCTACGACGGGCAGACCGCGAAGGGTCAGTTCGTCTACTTCGCGCGAGTTCGCTAGCTCGGCACAGCACCACCGGCCCCCGCCTGCTCCGGCAGCGGGGGCCGGTCCGCGTCCGGTGGCGCCGCCACGCCCGCGAGCCACCCGGGCCGCAGTTCGCCGTCCCCGACCAGGACCGCCGGCCCGGCCAGCAGGAGCCGGCCGTCGGTCATGGCCGTGACGTCCAGCCGCCCGCCCGGCACCCGGACCCGGTAGGACCGCCGGCCGCTGCGGCCGTCGCGTCGCCGTACCGCTGCCACCGCCGCGCAGGCGCCGGTGCCGCACGACCTGGTCTCGCCGACGCCGCGCTCGTGGACGCGCAGCTCCAGCGCGTCCCCGGCCAGCTGGCGCACGAACTCGACGTTGCCACCGTCCGGGAAGTCCTCAGGCGACAGGCTCGGCGCCGCCGCCAGATCCAGCCGATCGAGCGGACCGGACACCACCACCACCGCATGCGGGTTGCCGAGATCCACCCGATCGGCCCGGTAGGCATGGCCGCCCACGCCGATCTCCACCTCCGAGAGGAGGACCCGGGCCGGACCCATGTCCACGGTCACATCACCCGTGGCCGCCAGCTCGACGGTCCGGATCCCGTCCCTCGTCGCCAGCCGCACGGTCCCGGGCGGGGCGTAGCCGCCGTCCACCAGATAACGCGCATAGACCCGGACACCGTTGCCGCACATCTCCGCGAAGCCACCGTCGGCGTTGCGGTAGTCCATGAACCAACGAGCCTCGGCGGCGAGGTGAGCCGCCTCGGGAACCACCGCGGTCAGCACCACCCGCAGGACGCCGTCGCCGCCGACACCGGCCCGCCGGTCGCACAGCGCCCGCACCAGCTCCGGGGTCAGCTCGAGGTCACCGTCCGGGTCGGGCAGCAGTACGAAGTCGTTCTCGGTGCCGTGCCCCTTGGTGAAGCGAAGGCCGGAATCGGGCCGCATCGCCTGATCCTAGGTCGGGTCGAGGGTGCGGGAACGGCTCAGTCGCTCGCCCTGGCGGCGGTGAGCGCTGCGGCCAGCCGCTGGTCCCCGGCCAGCCAGCGCACCCGTGGGTCGCGACCGAACCAGGACCGCTGCCGCCGAGCCAAGCGCCGCGTCGCCGCCACCGTCTCGGACCGCGCCTGCTCCTCGGTCATCGCGCCCGCCAGCACCCGTAGCACGGACGCGTAACCCAGCGCCCGGCGAGCGGTGACGCCAGCACGCAGGCCCTGGTCCTCGAGCCCGCGCACCTCCTGCACCAGGCCGGCCTCCCACATCCGGTCCACCCGCTCCCGGATCCGCGGGCCGAGCACGGCCGCGGGCAGGTCCAGGCCGAGCCAGCTCACGTCGTAGACGGCCACATGGGCCGGCATCGTCGCGGCGTAGGGCCGGCCGGTCAGCTCGACGACCTCGAGCGCGCGCAGGATCCGGCGGCCGTTGCTCGGCAGGATCGCCGCGGCCGCGGGGGGGTCCGCCGCCGCCCGCCGCGTATGCCGCCGCGGCGCCCCTACCGCGGCCAGCTCCTCGGTCAGGCGCGCCCGCAACCCGGCGTCGGTGCCCGGGAACCGCAGATCGTCCAGCGCCGCCCGCAGGTAGAGCCCGGATCCGCCCACGACGACCGGGGTGACCCCGCGCTCGAGCAGCCCGTCGATGACCGTGCGGGCCAACCCCTGGTACGCAGCGACGCTGGCCGTACGGGTGACCGGCCACACGTCGAGCAGGTAGTGGGGTACGCCGCGGCGCTCCGCGACCGGGAGCTTCGCCGTACCGATGTCCATGCCGCGGTAGAGCTGCATCGAGTCGGCATTGACGACCTCCGCGCGGAGCTCGCGCGCCAAGGCTAGCGCGAGCGAGGACTTCCCCGCGGTGGTCGGCCCCACGACCGCCAGCACCTGGCCCGGCCGGGTCATGGTCAGGCCGGCGCACCCACCCGCGGCATCCCGAGCGGCACCGGGGCGGGTCCTTCGTCGGCTCCCCCGCCCTGGCGGATCGCCCACGCGGCCCCGGCCCGGGTACGCCGGACGGCAAGGACCGGGCCCTCGGCCACCAGGTGGTGCGGCGCCGCGCGGGTCACCTCGACGGTCGCGACGTCTCCCGGCCGAAGCCCGTCGACGGCTGGGAAGTGGACGAGCCGGTTGTCGGGGGCTCGACCGGACTGCCGGGCCTTGGCGGAGTCCTTGCGTCCCTCCCCCTCCGCGACGAGCACCTCCAGCCGGCGACCGACCTGGGTGCGGTTCTCGACCCAGGAGATCTCCTCCTGCAGCGCTACCAGCCGCTCGTAGCGCTCCTGGACGACGGCCTTGGGCACCTGGCCGTCCATGGTCGCGGCCGGGGTGCCGGGACGGACGGAGTACTGGAAGGTGAACGCGCCGGCGAAGCGGGCCGCGCCCACCACGTCCAGCGTCTGTGCGAAGTCCGCCTCGCGCTCGCCAGGAAAGCCCACGATGATGTCCGTGGTGATAGCGGCGGCGGGGATCGCGGCCCGCACCCGGTCGAGAATGCCCAGGTAGCGGGAGCGCCGGTAGGACCTGCGCATCCGGCGCAGCACTTCGTCGCTGCCGGACTGCAGCGGCATGTGCAGCGACGGCATGACGTTCGACGTCTCGGCCATCGCAGCGATCACGTCGTCGGTGAAGTCTCGCGGGTGCGGGCTGGTGAAGCGCACCCGTTCGAGCCCGTCGACCTCGCCGCAAGCGCGCAGCAGCGCGGCGAAGCCGTCCGGACGGCCGAACTCGCGGCCGTAGCTGTTGACGTTCTGGCCGAGCAGGGTGACCTCCAGCGCACCCTGCTCGACAACGGCCCGCACCTCGGCCAGCACGTCCTCGGGCCGACGGTCGCGCTCGCTGCCACGCAGGCTCGGCACGATGCAGAACGTGCAGGTGTTGTCGCAGCCGACGCTGATCGACACCCAGGCGGCGTACGCCGACTCCCGCCGGCTGGGCAGCGTGGAGGGGAAGGTCTCGAGCGCCTCCCGGATCTCCACCTGTGCCTCCGCGTTGTGCCGCGCCCGTTCGAGCAGCGCAGGCAGCGAGGCGAGGTTGTGGGTGCCGAAGACCACGTCCACCCACGGCGCCCGCGCCAGGATGGCGCCGCGGTCCTTCTGCGCCAGGCAACCGCCGACGGCGATCTGCATGCCCGGATGGGCGGCCTTGACCGGCCGCAGGTGGCCGAGGTTGCCGTAGAGGCGGTTGTCGGCGTTCTCCCGTACGGCGCAGGTGTTGAAGACCACCACGTCGGCCGGCTGCCCGGAGTCGGCCGGGGCGTACCCGGCAGACTCCAGCAGGCCGGCGAGCCGCTCGGAGTCGTGCGCGTTCATCTGGCACCCGTAGGTGCGGATGGAGTACGTGCGGGCCACCCGATCGAGGGTAGTCGTCGGCAGGCCGCTCGAGGTCGACCGGA
>JBPCOX010000135.1:0-4856 GCA_050999825.1 Mycobacteriales bacterium | reverse complement strand
AGGAACGCGAAGACCATGACCGGCAGCCAGAACGTGAGGGCACCGGTCGCGGCGATGTTGAACACGGCCCCCGACCCGTGGCCGTTCTGCCAGAACAGCACCATCGCGCCGAAGGTCGCCGCCACTGAGATCAGGTTCAGCAGCACGGCCTTGAGCGGTAGCAGCAGAGATCGGAAAGCCCGCGCCAGCAGCACGAAGGTGAGCACCGCGATGATGGCCAGTGCGAGCGGGAAGTTGCCGTAGACCGCCTTGAGGTAGTCGATCTGCAGCGGCCCGTAGCCCGACTGACCCACCACCCCGGGTTCGCCGGCGACCGCGCTGCGCACCCGCTTGACGACCTCCACGCTGCTGCCGGCCACCGTCTCCTCGCGCGGGACGGCGAGCACCACGGCGCTGCCGGCCTTACGCCAGACCGGCCCTTCGGGCGCGACGGCCGTCAGGATCCCGGGCACGCCACCGGCCCTTGCGGCCACCGCCTCGGGGTCGCCGCCACGGACCAGGATCTCGATTGGCGTGAGCACTCCGGTGGGCACGCCGCCGCGCTTCAGCGTCTGCAGGCCGTCGTACGCCGGTCCGGACTTGGCCAGCGAGTCGCTCCGGGCGAGACCAATCTTGATGTCGGCGAACTGGACGAGCAGGAAACCCATCAACAGGCCGGCGACCCCGGCCGCCACTCAGCGGCGGCGGACGATCAGCCGGGCCCACTTCGACCAGCCGCGAGCGGTCACGCCCTCCTTGCGGATCCGCGGCCAGTCCACCCGCGGGCCGATGCCGCCCAGGATCGCCGGCAGCAGGGTGAGTGACACGAGCGTGGACACCAGCGGGATCAACATCCCACCCAGACCGACGCTGCGCAGGAACGGCACGGGCAGGACCAGCAGGGCGCCGAGCCCGACCGCCACCGTGACGCCGCTGAAGATCACCGCAACCCCGGCGGTCTGCGCCGCGACGACGACGGCGTCCGCGTTCTCCCGCCCGTGCGCCCGCTCCTCCCGCCACCGGGTGACGATGATCAGCGAGTAGTCGATCGCGACACCGAGCCCGATCAGCGCGACCAGGAACTGCACGATGAACGAGACGTCGGTGACGTAGGTCAGCCCGAGCAGGATGAGGAACGTGGTCAGGATCGACACGGCCGCGATCGCCAGCGGGATCAGCGCGAGGAACGACGCGAAGACAAATGCGAGTACGGCGAGCGCCCCGAGGCCACCGAACAGCGTCTCCGCCAGGACGCCGGGACCCTCGCTGTCGCCGCCGCTGGCCAGCTCGTCGAGCCCGGTGACCTGGACGGTCGAGCCCGGCGGCGCGGCCTGCTGCAGGGCGGCCGCCACCGGCTCCTTCGAGAACGGCACGAACCCTTGCTGCATCGGCACGAACAGCAGCCCGAACGTGCTGCGGCCGTTGCCGGTGACGAAGCGCTCGTCGCCGGTGTTGCCGTAGCTCACCAGCCGGGTCGAGGGCACCGCCTTCTGTACGGCGGCGAAGGCCGCGGCCACCTCGGTGCGCTGGTCCTGGACGCGTGATCCCGCCGGCAGGGTGAGGACCGGGACCAGTGGCGCCGTATCGCCACCGTTGCCGTAGGCCGCGAGGATCTGCTTCGAGGTCTCGTAACCGGGCTGGCCGGGCAGTGAGAAGTCGAAGTTGAGCCGGTCGATCGCCTTCTGAGACGAGGCGCCACCGGCGACCATCAGCACCAGCCAGCCGAGGATGACCAGCTTGCGGTGGCGCAGCACGAAGCGAGTGAGCGAGGCCAACGGTTCCCCCCTGAAAAGAGCCCGACCTCCTTACGGGCCGAGGGTACGACAGGGCCGCGACCGAATTTCTGCGACGTAGTCGGAGGGAGCGCCGGCGACCTCCGCCGCCTCCGCCATCAATCCCAGGTAACGGGCCGAGGGCAGTCCACCCTCGTATCCGTCGAGGACGTAGAGCCACGCCAGGACCTCGCCCTCGAGGGACTGCACGCGGACGCGGATCTTGCGGTAGAGGCCCGTGTCGCCGCCCTCCCAGCGGTCCAGTGCCTCCTCATCGCCCGGGTTGACGTCGTAGAGCATCACGAAGACCCGGCAGTCGCCGTCCTCGACGACGGTGGCCAGCGCGCCCTCCCAGCCGAGCTCCTCGCCGCCAAAGGTGAGCCGCCAGCCCTCGAGCCAGCCCGACCCCCGTGAAGGGGAGTGCGGGCAGCGCTGGAGCATCTGGAACGAGTCGAGGTTGGTGCCGTATGCGGCGTACAGCGCCATGATCGGCCAGCGTAGTAGCCCGTCTCCGAAGCCTTGCCGGCGAGCGGGTGAGCGACAATGCCCCGCGTGACCCGAATCGTGGTTCTCGGCGGCGGACCGGCCGGTTACGAGGCGGCGTTGGTCGGCTCGCAGCTGGGCGCCGACGTGACGGTGATCGACCGGGACGGGCTGGGGGGATCATGCGTCCTCACCGACTGTGTTCCGTCCAAGACGCTGATCGCTACGTCCGAGGCCATGACCCGACTGGAGGACTCGGCGTCGCTCGGCGTCAAGCTCCCGTCCCTGCTGGCCCGCGCCGGTGACAGCCCGACCGACCACGTCTGCGTCGACCTACCGGCGGTGAACGCTCGGGTCAAGGCCCTCGCGCTCGCCCAGTCGATGGACATCGCCCGACGACTGGGCGACGAGGGGATCACGGTGGTCGCGGGCTCGGGCCGGCTGCTCGCTGCCAACCGGCTGGTGGTCCGTACGCCGGAGGGGCGCGAGGAGCCGCTCGGCGCCGACGTCGTACTGGTCGCCACCGGAGCCCGGCCGCGGGTGCTGCCGGGAGCCGAGCCGGACGGCGAGCGCATCCTGTCCTGGCTCGACCTCTACGACCTCGACGAGCTACCGCCGCAGCTGGTGGTGGTCGGGTCGGGGGTGACCGGTGCCGAGTTCGCCGCGGCGTACCAGGCCCTGGGCTCAGAGGTCACCTTGGTCTCCAGCCGCGACCGGGTGCTGCCGAGCGAGGACGCCGACGCGGCACTGGTTCTCGAGGCGGTGCAGGAACGGCGCGGGCTGAACATCGTCCGGCGGGCGCGCGCGGCCGGCGTCAGCCGAACGGTGGACGGCGTGGCGGTCAAGCTCGAGGACGGCCGCACGGTCGAGGGCAGCCACGCGCTGATCGCCGTCGGGTCGGTGCCCAACACCGCCGGCCTCGGCCTGCTGGAGGCCGGCGTCACGCTCGACCGCTCCGGATTCGTCACCGTCGACCGGGTCTCGCGTTCGACAGCGCCCGGGGTGTACGCCGCCGGTGACTGTACCGGCGTCCTGATGCTGGCGTCGGTGGCGGCGATGCAGGGGCGGATCGCGATGTGGCACGCGCTCGGCGAGGCGGTGGCACCGCTGCGACTCGGTGTGGTCGCCGCGAATGTATTCACCGATCCGGAGATCGCCACCGTCGGCGTCAGCCAGCGTCAGGTGGAGTCGGGGGAGGTGGCCGCACATGCGGTCAAGCTGCCGCTCGCGACCAACGCCCGGGCCAAGATGCAGGGCATCACCGACGGCTTCGTCAAGCTCTTCTGCCGCCCGGGCAGCGGGACGGTGCTGGGCGGGGTAGTCGTTGCACCGCGGGCCAGCGAGCTGATCCTGCCGGTCTCCACCGCGGTTCAGCACGGGCTGACTGCCGACCAGCTGGCCCACACGTTCTCGATCTACCCGTCGCTGTCCGGCAGCCTGACCGAGGCGGCCCGCCGGCTGATGCTGCACTCACCCTCGTAGCGGCTCGAAGCCGTGCTGGCGCAAGCGCCGGTCGCGCAGGTCGTCGGCGTACGCCGCCGCGGTGAACAGGCTGGTCAGCAGCAGGAACAGCGGCAACATCACGTGCAGGTAGCCCGGTCCGGGGAGCAGGGCGAGCGCCACCAGGAACGGCAGGACCTGCACGAGCAGCCGGCGCAGCGCCCGCCACCGCCAGCCGGCGTCGGTCAGGTCGTGACGCACCCACTCTCGGTACGTCGGCAGCCGGCCACCCCAGGCGTAGCGGAGCCGGCTGCCGAGCGGTGGGACGACGCCGGGGTCGGGCACTGAGGGCTAGAAGTCTCCTCCGCCGCCGAAGTCGCCCCCGCCGCCGAAGTCCCCACCACCGCCGAAGTCGCCGCCGCCACCCCAGTCACCGCCGCCACCCCAGTCGCCACCACCACCGGAGTCGCCACCGCCGACGTTGCTGAAGTCGCCACCCTCGCCCCCACCGTCGCCGTAGTTGTTCTCGACGTAGGTGTCACCGCCGTAGCCGCCGAAGCCGCCACCGAACATGTTGCCGATCAGCATGCCGGTGAGCAGGCCGCCACCAAGGCCGCCGTACCCGCCGTAGTAGCCGCCGGCCCACGGGCCCCACTGTGGTCCCGCCTGCCAGTAGGGCACCCGCTGGCCGGCCACGACGACCTCACGGGACTCGGGGTCCTCGCCGCGCTCGAGCCGGTCGAGGTCGGCCGCGCAGACCGGCACCTGACGGGGCTGGCCGTCGGGCGGCGCCCAGTCCGTGTCAGCGACCGACGGGCCGTGTCGGGGGTTGAAGAAGCACGGCGGTCGCCGCTCCGGCGGCTCCTTGCCGTCGAGCCGCGCGCGGGTGGATGTCATGGCGTAGCGGCCCTCCTCGAGGGCGGTGCTGACCGCAGCCAGGTCCTCGGGTCGTCGGGCCCCGGCCAGCGCATCCTTGGCCTTGTCGTAGGCGTTCAGGGCGTTGGCGTAGTCGCGCCGGGCCGCGTCATCGAGGCCGGGGCGGGAGACGTCGAGGTCGAGACCGGCGATGTCCTCGCCGAGGGCGGTGACGTCCTCCTCCGAGGCCGTGCGGATCTCGGCGAACTGCGCCTGCTCCTGCCGCTGCTTGCGGCGTCGACTGAAGAAGAACAACCCGCCACCTCC
>JBPCOX010000076.1:0-3378 GCA_050999825.1 Mycobacteriales bacterium | reverse complement strand
GTGGGCGTCCGGACGGCCGACGGCCGGTCGATCGGCGTCCGCCGCGCGGTGCTCGCCGACGTCGACGCCCCGCGGCTCTACCTGTCGCTGGTGGGGGCGGACCTGCTCCCGGCCCGGCTGCTGGCGGACCTGCACCGCTTCCAGTGGGACAACGCGACGGTGAAGGTGGACTGGGCGCTGTCCGGTCCCGTGCCGTGGACGGCGGAGCCGGCGCGGCGGGCCGGCACGCTGCATCTGGGGGGCGAGCTGGACGAGCTCTCGACGTACGCCCACGAGCTCGCGCTCGGGCTCATCCCCGCCCGCCCGTTCGTGCTGTTCGGGCAGATGACCACCGCCGACCCCAGCCGCTCCCCCGCAGGGACGGAGTCGGCCTGGGGTTACACGCACGTGCCGCAGCGACCGCGCGGCGACGCCGGTGGTGCGCTGACCGGCAGCTGGGACGACGCCGAGACCGACCGGTTCGTCGAGCGGCTGGAGGAACGGGTCGAGGAGCTCGCGCCCGGCTTCCGGGACCGGATCGTGGGCCGGCACGTGCAGACACCGGTGGACCTAGAACGCGGCAATGCCAACCTGCGGTCCGGTGCCCTCGGCGGCGGTACGGCGGCGCTGCACCAGCAGCTGATCCTGCGGCCGGCGCCCGGGCTCGGCCGCGCGGAGACGCCGGTCGCCGGCCTGCTCCTCGCCTCCTCGTCAGCTCATCCAGGCGGCGGCGTGCACGGTGCGCCAGGAGCCAACGCGGCACGCGCCGCCATCCGCCAGTGGCGGGCTGGCCGGCGGGTGCTGGCAACGGCCGGTGGACGGGCCGGCGCGCTGCTTCGCCGTCCAACGCCGTAGCGGCTCTCGCGTAGCCTCCGGCCGTGATGCGGTGGCGGTCCGGGACGGTGGTCGCCGTGCACAAGCAGTGGGCCGGGGCGGTCGAGCTCGTGGTCCGGGTGGCGGAAGAGGAGTGTCCGGCACTCGCCTATCCAGCTCTCGTCGGCTCCCCCCGACCCGGCGACCGGGTGCTCCTCAACACCTCGGCGTACGCCCTCGGGTTGGGGACCGGCGGATACGCGATGGTGGTGGCGCTGCCCGACCGGCTGCCGCCCGACCGGCTCGCGGGCGGGCACCTGGTCAAGGCCCGCTACACCCCGGGCCAGCTGACGGTGCTCGGCGTCGACGAGCAGGAGTCGCCGCATCATGCCGCTCTTGCCGAGGCAGACGATCTCGGCGGCATGCCGGTGGTGATCGCCGACCTGCACTCGGCGCTGCCAGCGGTGCTGGCCGGCGTCGGGATGGACGCCCCGGCCGCCCGGGTGGCCTACGTGATGACCGACGGCGGGGCGTTGCCGCTGTGGTTCTCCCACAGCGTGGCCGGCCTGCAGGCCGCGGGTCGGCTCGCGGGCACCGTGACGGTCGGCCAGGCCTTCGGCGGCGACCTGGAGGCGGTGACGCTGCACACCGGCCTGCTCGCCGCCCGACTGGTGCTGGAAGCCGACCTTGCGGTGGTGTCGCAGGGGCCGGGGAACCTCGGCACCGGCACCCGATGGGGCTACTCGGGAGTGGCGGTCGGCGAGGCGGTGAACGCGACCGCCGTGCTCGGCGGCCGCCCGGTCGGCTGCCTGCGGATCAGCGGGGCAGATGCGCGGCCACGGCACCGGGGCCTGTCCCACCACAGCCGGACCTCGTTCGGCCGGGTCGCGCTCTCCCCGGCCGACCTGGCCGTTCCCGACCTGGCCGAGCCGCTCGCCAGTGAGGTACGCCGCGCGCTGGTCGAGCTGGCTCCGCCGCACCGGCTGGTGCCGGTCTCCGTCGACGGCCTGGCCGAGGCGCTGGCTGCCGCACCGGTGCCGCTGTCGACGATGGGCCGCGGCCTGGCTGAGGATCTGGCGTACTTCCTCGCCGCCGCGGCGGCCGGCCGGCACGCCGCCGCCCTGCTGGGCTGAGGCGGTCCGGCCCGCTCACATGCTGGCGATGAGCTTGTCGACCCGGTCGTCGACGGACCGGAACGGGTCCTTGCACAGCACGGTGCGCTGCGCCTGGTCGTTGAGCTTGAGGTGCACCCAGTCCACGGTGAAGTCGCGCCGCTTGTCCTGTGCCCGCCGGATGAACTCGCCGCGCAGCCGGGCCCGCGTGGTCTGCGGCGGCACTGCCTTGGCCTCGAAGATGGCCAGGTCGGTGCTGACCCGCGCCATCGCGCCCCGTCGCTCGAGCAGGTAGTACAGACCTCGGCTGCGGTTGACGTCGTGGTAGGCGAGGTCGAGCTGGGCCACCCTCGGTGCGGCCAGCGTCAGGTCGTGCTTGGCCCGGTAGCGCTCGATCAGCTGGTACTTCGCGACCCAGTCGATCTCTCGGGCCACCAGGTCGAGGTCGCCGGTGGAGATCGCCCGCATCGTCCGCTCCCACAGCTCCAGCACCCGGGCGGTGGTCGGGTCGGCACCCCGCCTCGCGATGAAGTCGCTCGCCTTGGCGAGGTACTCGGCCTGGATGTCGAGCGCGCTGGCCTCGCGGCCGTTCGCGAGCTTGACCCGGCGCCGGCCGGTGATGTCGTGGCTGATCTCACGGATGGCGCGGATCGGGTTCTCCAGCGTGAGGTCGCGCAGGACCACACCCGCCTCGAACATGCGCAGCACCAGGTCCGTCGTACCAATCTTGAGCAGGGTGGTCGTCTCGCTCATGTTGGAGTCCCCGACGATCACATGCAGGCGCCGGAAGCGCTCGGCATCGGCGTGCGGCTCGTCCCGCGTGTTGATGATCGGCCGGGACCGGGTCGTCGCCGAGGAGACGCCCTCCCAGATGTGCTCGGCGCGCTGGCTGACGCAGTAGACCGAGCCGCGCGGCGTCTGCAGCACCTTGCCGGCGCCTACCAGCATCTGCCGGGTGACGAGGAACGGGATCAGTACGTCGGCCAGCCGGCTGAACTCCCCGTGCCGCCCGACCAGGTAGTTCTCGTGGCAGCCGTAGGAGTTGCCGGCGGAGTCGGTGTTGTTCTTGAACAGGTAGATGTCACCGGCGATGCCCTCCTCGCGCAGTCGCCGCTCGGCGTCCTTGAGCAGCCCTTCGAGGATGCGCTCGCCGGCCTTGTCATGGGTGACCAGGTCGACCGCGCTGTCGCACTCCGGCGTGGCGTACTCCGGATGGCTGCCCACGTCGAGGTAGAGGCGGGCGCCGTTGCGCAGGAAGACGTTGCTCGAGCGCCCCCAGGAGACCACCCGCCGGAACAGGTACCGGGCCACCTCGTCTGGCGAGAGCCGCCGCTGGCCGCGGAACGTGCAGGTGACGCCGTACTCGTTCTCGAGCCCGAAGATCCGCCGCTCCATGCTGCCAACAGTACGGCGGCCGAACCGGCTCAGCCGTTGCGCAGGGCCCGAGCGCTCTCCCGGTCGTTGGCCTTCTGCA
>JBPCOX010000071.1:0-7136 GCA_050999825.1 Mycobacteriales bacterium | reverse complement strand
GCTGATAGACGTCGGCTTCGTGACCACGCCGCCGGGCGCGCCGATCGGCGTCCGGCTGGTCGCCTTGGAACGGGAGATCGAGCAATGGCTGGAGGAGCACCGGCCCGACGCCGTCGCCGTCGCGCAGGTCTTCAGCCAGGCCAACGTCCGCACCGTCATGGGTACGGCGCAGGCCGGCGCCGTCGCGATCACCTGCGCTGCCCGGCGTGGGCTGCCGGTCGCCACCCGCACACCGAGCGAGGTGAAGGCCGCGGTTACCGGTAGCGGGCGGGCCGACAAGGCACAGGTGGCGGCCATGGTGACCCGCCTGCTCTGCCTGTCGGCGCCACCCAGGCCGGCGGACGCCGCGGACGCGCTGGCAC
Organism: Mycobacteriales bacterium; assembly: GCA_050999825.1. Lineage (GTDB taxonomy): Bacteria > Actinomycetota > Actinomycetes > JALYNC01 > JALYNC01 > JBPCOB01. The sequence goes on along the minus strand of JBPCOX010000071.1, from coordinate 6,774 downwards.
TCGCGATCTGTCACCTCTGGCGGGGTGCAGCCCAGACCCGGCTGGCCGCCGCGGCCGCGGGGGTTGGCCGGTGATCGCCAGCGTGCGCGGCCGGGTAGCCGCCCTGCACCCCGACGGTGCGGTGGTCGAGGTCGGCGGGGTGGGGCTGTTCGTCTCCTGTGCCCCGGGCACGCTGGCCCGGCTGCGGCTCGGTGAGCCGGGCACGCTGGCGACCTCGCTCGTGGTCCGCGAGGACTCGCTCACGCTCTACGGGTTCGGCTCCGAGGACGAACGCTCGACCTTCGAGCTGCTGCAGACGGCGAGTGGCGTCGGTCCCCGGCTGGCGCAGGCGGTTCTCGCCGTGCACTCGCCGGCCGCCGTACGCCGGGCGGTGGCGACCGAGGACCTGGCAGCGCTCACCCTGGTGTCGGGCATCGGCCGCAAGGGGGCACAGCGGATGGTGCTCGAGCTCAAGGACCGGCTGGCGGGCGAGCCGCTGACCGAGCCGGTTCCCGATGGCGCCGGGGGGCCGTGGCGTGAGCAGCTCCGTGGGGCGCTCATCGGCTTGGGCTGGTCGGCGCGGGAGGCCGACGAGGCGGTGGCTGCAGTGGCGCCGGAGGCCGACGCAGCCGACGCTCCCGATGTCGCCACCCTGCTGCGCAGCGCCCTGCGGTTGCTGAGCCGGCGATGAGCGGAGCCGACCCGGCGGTGGACGTGGTCTCGCCGCTCCCCGTGGAGGAGGAGCTGGTCGTCGAGGCGGCGCTACGGCCGCGGCGGCTGGCGGAGTTCATCGGCCAGGAGCGGGTCCGCGAGCAGCTCTCGCTGGTGCTCGAGGGTGCCCGGCGACGCGGTCGCCCGCCGGACCACGTGCTCCTGTCCGGGCCGCCGGGACTCGGCAAGACGACGATGGCGATGATCATCGGCACCGAGCTGGGCGTGTCCGTCCGGATCACCAGCGGGCACGCGATCGAGCGCGCCGGTGACCTCGCCGCGCTGCTCTCGACACTCACCGAGGGAGAGGTCCTCTTCCTCGACGAGGTGCACCGGATCGCGCGCCCCGCCGCCGAGATGCTCTACATCGCGATGGAGGACTTCCGCGTCGACGTCGTGGTCGGCAAGGGGCCGGGTGCCACCGCGATCCCCCTATCGGTTGCGCCGTTCACGCTGGTGGCCGCGACGACCCGGGCGGGACTGCTGCCGGGCCCGCTGCGCGACCGCTTCGGCTTCGTCGCTCACCTCGACTTCTACGAGGCAGCCGAGCTGCAGCAGGTGCTGATCCGGTCGGCGCGGCTGCTCGAGGTACGAGCAGATGCGGGTGGCCTGGCGGAGATCGCCGGCCGGTCGCGCGGGACCCCCCGGATCGCCAACCGGCTGCTGCGCCGGGTGCGCGACTACGCCGAGGTGCGCGGCGACGGGGTGGTGACGCTCGAGATGGCGACCGCAGCGCTGGCCGTCTACGAGGTCGACGACCTGGGCCTCGACCGGCTCGACCGGGCGGTGCTCGACGCCCTGCTCCGGCGCTTTGGCGGCGGGCCGGTCGGCCTGTCCACTCTCGCCGTAGCGGTCGCGGAGGAGCGCGAGACCGTCGAGGAGGTGGCCGAGCCGTTCCTCGTGCGCGCCGGACTACTCGCCCGTACGCCGCGCGGTCGGGTGGCGACACCGGCGGCATGGGCGCACCTGGGCCTGCGGCCGCCGGTCGACGCCGTCCGCCAACCCATGTTCGAGCTGCCGCCAGCTGCCGGCTGAGGGAACCCGCGGCGGGCGACGGTCGTTGCCCGGCGTACGGACCTTTGCCTAGAATGGTTTCGGCCACGCATGTCGTGGCCATTCGCGTGTCCGGGAACCCGTCGGTATCGGAGATCGTGAAGCCAGTGCAGGCCTTCGCCGTGGTGCTCGCCGCCGAAACCAAGGGGAGTGGCAGCTTGTTCAGCCTGCTGATCCCGCTGCTGCTGCTGGGCGCCTTCTTTCTCTTCGTCGTCCGCCCGCAGCGACAGCGGCAGCGGGCGTTCCTTCAGGTCCAGGGTTCTTTGACCGAGGGTCAGGAGGTCGTCACGACGGCTGGTCTCTACGGCACGATCGCCGAGGTCGGCACGGACTTCGTGCTCCTGGAGGTGGCGCCCGGCGTACGGGTCAAGCTGGCCCGGGCGGCGGTCGGCCAGGTGCTGACCAACTCCCAGGCGGCGCCCGAGCTGCCGCCGGAGGACCGGGCGTAGCGCCGCCGTCGGGGATACTCGGACCGCATCGGCGAACCACCCAGATCGGAGAGACGCACCCGTGGCACCACCCCCCAACGCCCCCCGGCCGCTTCGCGCCCTCGCTGTCGTGGGGCTGGTCCTGGTCGCGCTCTACGCCGGGGTGTTCCTCGGCTCGTCGCACACCCCCAGGCTCGGCCTGGACCTGCGCGGCGGCACCAGCGTCATCCTGGAGCCCAAGGCCGGGGGCGGCGCCAAGGTGACCAAGGCGTCGATCTCCAAGGCGGTCGACATCATCCAGAAGCGGGTGAACGGCCTGGGCGTCTCCGAGGCCGAGGTGACCACCCAGGGTGGCAGGAACATCGTCATCTCGGTTCCCGGGAAGGGCCGTAAGGAGGTCGTGGACCTGGTCGGCAGCACCGCTCAGCTGCGCTTCCGAGAGGTTGTCAACACAGCTCCGGCCGCCGCGGCACCGCAGCCGAGCGCCACGCCGACCCCGACCGGCAGCGCAAGCCCCAGACCGTCGCCAGCTCCGTCCCTCGGCCCCGCGCCGAGCGCCAGTCCCACGAGCAACGGCCGGGCGCTCAGCGGCGCGCTGCTTCCCGCTGCCACGTCGAGTCCGGCCGCCAGTCCGTCGCCGCGTGCATCCACGCCGCCGTCCCCGCAGCCGACGCCGGCGACCAACCCGGGCGCGGACGCGGCGGCCCAGGCCCAGTTCGCGACGTTCAACTGCGATGCCGCGGCGAAGAACAAGCAGGGGGGAAGTCTCGACGACCCCGCCAAGCCGCTGGTCACCTGCAACGAGGATGGCAGCACCAAGTACCTCCTCGCGCCCGCGAAGGTGATCGGCACCGATGTCAGGACCGCCAGCGCCGACCTCGACCAGAGGCTTGGCAACGAGTGGCAGGTCAACGTGCGCTTCACCGGCAAGGGCCAGAAGAAGTTCACCTCGCTCACGGAGGCGACCGTCGGCAAGCAGGTGGCCATCGTGCTCGACGGCCTGGTGATCTCCGACCCGAGGATCAACGGCGTGATCCCGGGCGACGCGCAGATCACCGGGCAGTTCAACGAGAAGTCCGCCAAGGACCTGGCCAACGTCCTCAAGTACGGCGCGCTGCCGCTCACCTTCGAGACCCAGCAGGCGGAGACCATCTCCCCGACCCTGGGTGGCGACCAGCTGCGGGCCGGTCTGCTCGCCGGTGCCATCGGGCTCGGCCTGGTGATCCTCTACTCACTGCTCTACTACCGCGGGCTCGGCCTGGTGACCGTCGCCAGCCTGGCGCTGTCCGGCCTCGTCATCTACGCCGCCACCGTGCTGCTCGGTCGGGCGATCAACTACACGCTCACGCTGGCCGGGATCGCCGGCTTCATCGTCGCCGTCGGGATCACGGCCGACTCCTTCGTCGTGTACTTCGAGCGGGTCCGCGACGAGGTGCGCGACGGTCGATCGATGCGCTCCGGCGTGGAGCGGGGCTGGGTCCGCGCCCGGCGCACCATCCTGTCGGCAGACACCGTCTCGCTGCTGGCGGCCGCGATCCTGTACTTCCTGACGACCGCCGGTGTGCGGGGGTTCGCCTTCACGCTGGGGCTGTCCACGATCGTCGACATCTTCGTGGTGTTCCTGTTCACCAAGCCGCTGCTCAGCCTGCTGTCCGGGACCAAGGCGTTCAGCGGCGGCGGCTGGTTCTCCGGGCTCGGCCGAGCGCGGGCGAGCGTTCTCACCGATCCGGAGCCGGTGACGGTGCGCCGCCGTACGACCAGCCCGAAGGAGGCCTGAGCATGGCGCGGACCGGCATGGCCAGCCGCCTCTACCGCGGCGACATCGCCTTCGACTTCATCGGGCGCCGCCGGCGGTGGTACGCCCTGTCGGCGCTGGTGCTCGTGATCAGCATCGCCAGCCTGCTCTTCAAGGGGGTGGATCTAGGCATCGAGTTCAAGGGCGGCGCGGAGTTCCGGGTGACCGCGGCCAACCACTCGCAGGCCGAGGCGGATGCCCGCCAGGCGGTGACGGGGGGCGGTGCCACCCAGGCCCTGGTCGCCAAGATCGGCAACGGCAAGCTACGGGTGCAGACGGAGTCGCTGTCCAACGCCGAGACCGACAAGGTGCAGGCCGCCCTGGCCACGGAGTTCGGCGTTGCGACCAACGACGTGGCCGTGTCCACCGTCGGGCCGAGCTGGGGCGGTCAGGTCACCCGGAAGGCGCTGCAGGGGCTGGTGGCTTTCCTGGTGGCCGTCGTGCTCTATCTCTCCCTCCGGTTCGAACCCAAGATGGCCGCGGCCGCGATCATCGCGCTGATCCACGACCTGATCATCACGGCCGGCATCTACTCGCTGGTCGGCTTCGAGGTGACCCCGGCGACCGTCATCGCGCTGCTGACCATTCTCGGGTACTCCCTCTACGACACGGTCGTGGTCTTCGACAAGGTCCGGGAGAACACCGTCGGCCTCGCCGGTGGCAGCCGGATGACCTTCAGCTCGGCCGCCAACCTGGCGGTCAATCAGACCCTGGTGCGCTCGATCAACACCTCGGTGATCGCGCTGCTGCCGGTCGGGTCCCTGCTGTTCATCGGTGCCGGCGTACTGCGGGCCAGCACGTTGGAGGACCTCGCGCTGGCACTTTTCATCGGGCTGGCAACCGGCGCCTACTCGTCGATCTTCACCGCCACGCCCCTGCTGTGCGACTTCAAGGAGCGGGAGCCGCAGATGAAGGCGTTGGCCCGCCGGGTGGACGCCCGTCGCGCGGGCGGGCTGGTAACGCGTCCGGCGGCCGGTTCGGTCGCGGTGGCGGGTGCCGGCGCGGCGCCGGCGGGCGGTACGGCGACCGCCGTGCTCGAACGGCCTGAGCCGATCCCGGAGTCGCCGTCCGTGCCGCCCGCGCCGGTGGCCAGGACCGGCGGCTCCGGCTCCCGACCCATTCGGCCCAAGCAGCAACGCCGCAGCGGCGGTCGGCCGGGCCGGCCGAGCGGGAGCAAGCGGCGCCGTTGAGCCGGCCGGCGGCCGATTCCGAGGCAGCCCTGCGCGCCTTCATCCGCGCGGTCCCGGGCTACCCCCGTCCCGGCATCGTCTTCCAGGACATCTCCCCGCTGCTGGCCGATGCCGCCTCCTTCGCCCGTGCGGTCGACGCCGTGACCGGCCACTACGCGGCGAGCCCACCGGCGAAGGTGGTCGGCATCGAGGCGCGCGGCTTCATCCTGGCCGCCCCGGTGGCCTACCGCCTGCGGGCCGGCTTCGTGCCGGTGCGCAAGGCCGGCAAGCTTCCCGCGCCGGCGTACGCCGAGAGCTACGACCTCGAGTACGGTTCCGCCACCCTCGAGGTGCACCGGGACGCCTTCGCACCAGGCGACCGGGTGCTGATCGTCGATGACGTGCTCGCCACCGGCGGTACGGCGGCGGCGACCCGGGTGCTGGTCGAGCGCGCCGGCGCCACGGTGGCCGGCTTGTCGGTGCTGATCGAACTGGCTGCTTTGCGCGGCCGCGACCGGCTGGCCGGCCTCGACGTGCATGCGGTGCTCGTCTACTGACGGCTAAGCGCGGCGGTGGCGACGGTCGATACCATGGAGGCCCAGCCTCCCGAGGAGCGGCCCGTGCCCCGCGACGCGGTCCCGGTCGACGCCGGCGCCTCCGAGCCGGTGGCCGTCGGTGTGCCGGTCGCTCGACCGGAGGAGGTTCCCGCCGGCGCCAGCCGCGGTGTCCGTAACCGGCTGGCCCGCATCGGCAGCTCCAAGGCCGGCACGGCCCCGCCGGTCCTCGAGCCGCTGTTCAAGGTGGTGCGCAGCAACCATCCGAAGGCCGACCTCCGGCAGGTGGAGCGCGCGTACGCGGTGGCCGAGGTCTGCCACCGCGGCCAGCGGCGTCGCAGCGGTGACCCCTACATCACCCATCCGCTCGCCGTGGCCATGATCCTGGCCGAGCTCGGCATGACGGCTCCGACCTTGTGCGCGGCGCTGCTGCACGACACGGTCGAGGACACCACGATGACGTTGGCCGCGGTCGCCCGCGAGTTCGGCGACGAGATCGCCGGCCTGGTCGACGGCGTCACCAAGCTCGACAAGGTCAAGTTCGGCGAGGCGGCCCAGGCCGAGACCATCCGCAAGATGGTGGTCGCCATGGCCCGTGACATCCGGGTGCTGGTGATCAAGCTGGCCGACCGGCTGCACAACGTCCGCACGATCGAGTACCTGCCCCAGGACAAGCAGGACCGGATCGCCAAGGAGACCCTGGAGATCTACGCGCCGCTGGCGCACCGGCTGGGCATGAACACGATCAAGTGGGAGCTCGAGGACCTCTCCTTCGCGGCCCTCTACCCCAAGCGGTACGACGAGATCGTCGAGATGGTGGCCGAGCGGGCGCCCAGCCGGGGCAGTTTCCTGCGCGCCGTCGTCGATTCCGTCGGGGCCGACCTGCGTGCGGCGAAGGTCAAGGCGACCGTCACCGGTCGGCCGAAGCACTACTACTCGATCTACCAGAAGATGATCCTGCGGGGCCGCGACTTCACCGACATCTACGACCTGGTCGGCATCCGGGTCCTGGTCGACAACGTTCGGGACTGCTACGCCGCTCTCGGCACCATCCACGCCTCATGGAACCCGGTCCCGGGCCGGTT
>JBPCOX010000041.1:0-5712 GCA_050999825.1 Mycobacteriales bacterium | reverse complement strand
CTCGCCGCCGCGTCCCGGGCCCTGGACCGCGCCGGGTTCAAGATCATCGCCACCGGGATGCGGCAATGCCTGGTCACCGATGACGCCGGCACCCGACGGCTGGACGAGGCCGAGCTCGAGCGGCTGTTCCTCTCCCTGGCCTGAGAAATGCATCCCGGCATCACCGACACACATCGCCGAGCAACCAGACGCCCACTGAGGCACGACCTGGAGGAACCCCTATGGACTACCAGCGCAGCATCACCCTCGACCTGCCCTACGCGCAGGCCGTCACCCGAACCCGCGAAGCCCTCGCCGAGCAGGGCTTCGGTGTCCTGACCGAGATCGACGTGCAGGCAACCTTGAAGGACAAGCGCGGGCTGGAGATGGAGCCCTACGTGATCCTCGGCGCCTGCAACCCCGACCTCGCCCACCAGGCCCTGGAGGTGGACCGCAGCATCGGCGTGCTGCTGCCGTGCAACGTCGTGGTCAGCGCTCGGGAGGGTGGCGGGTCCACCGTGGCGATCCTCGACCCGCAGCTGATGGCCTCGGTCACCGAGTTGCCCGCCGTGCGGCCGTTGGCCGACGAGGCGTCCCGCCGCCTGCAGACCGTCCTCGACACCCTAACCACCGACTGAGAGGAGAGTCGCATGGACCCGCGCACCGTGTACCAGCGCCGCGACGAGCTGCAACTTCTCGACGTCCGCGAGGACGCGGAGTGGGCCGGCGGGCGCATCGAGGGCGCCCGGCACATCCCGCTGGCCGAGCTCCCCGGCCGCCTCGGTGAGCTCGACCGCAACCGCCCGGTCGTGGCCCTCTGCCGGAGCGGGAACCGCAGCGGACAGGCCGCCCAGTACCTGCGCCAGGCCGGGCTGTCCGCGCAGAACATGGACGGCGGCCTGAAACGGTGGGCCGGGGACGGCCTGCCCGTCACCACGCCGGACGGGCGACCCGGCCGCGTCGTCTGACCGTCCCACACCTCCCTCTTTTTCCACCATGGCTACCCTACGGGGTAGGGAAGGGAGTAGTTCGGGTGCAGATCGAGACGATCGAGACTTCGAGCCTGGGGGACCGCAGCTACCTGGTCACCGACGGCGAGGTCGCCGTCGTGGTGGACCCGCAACGCGACATCGACCGGGTCCTGGACCTGGTCGAGCAGTTCGGGGTTCGGGTGACCCATGTGCTGGAGACCCACGTCCACAACGACTACGTCACCGGCGGGCTGGAGCTCGCACGGCGCACCGCTGCGGCCTACGTGCTCCCCACGGGCAGCGACGTCGAGTTCGACCACGTCAGCGTCGCCGACGGCGAGGTGCTGGATGCCGGCGCGATGCGGCTGCGCGTCATGCACACCCCCGGTCACACCCACCACCACGTCAGCTACACCCTCCGCGATGCCGACCGGCAGATCCAGGCGGTCTTCACCGGCGGGTCGATGCTGTACGGCTCGACCGGACGCACCGACCTGGTCAGCCCGGAGGCGACCGAAGAGCTGACCCACGCCCAGTTCCAGTCGGTACGCCGCCTCGCCCGGGAGCTCCCGGGCTCCACGGAGGTCTTCCCCACTCACGGCTTCGGCAGCTTCTGCTCGGCCACCCCGACCAGCGGGAACGCCTCCACCGTCGGTGAACAGAGCAGGGTCAACCCGGCGCTGACCCTGGAGGAACAGGACTACGTCGACACCTTGCTCGCCGGCCTGGACGCCTACCCGGCCTACTACGCGCACATGGGCCCGATCAACCGCCGCGGACCGGCCCCGGTCGACCTGTCCCCGCCGGCGCCGGTCGACCCGGCCCAGCTGCGCCGCCGCCTCGAGGCCGGCGAGTGGGTCGTAGACCTGCGCGAGCGCACCGCGTTCGCCGCCGGGCACCTGCCCGGCTCGCTCGGGTTCGAGCTGTCAACGAACTTCGCCACCTACCTGGGCTGGCTCTACCACTACGACAGCCCGCTGACCCTGATCGGGGACAGCGAGGAGCAGAAAGCCGACGCCCGCCGCGAGCTGGTCCGGATCGGTGTCGACGAGCTCGCCGGCGCCGCCATCGGCGCCATCACAACCCTGGCCGATGGGCAGCCACTGCGCTCCTACCCGGTCACCGACTTCGCCGGGCTCGCCCAGGCCATGCGGCGAGGCCCGGTCCAGGTCCTCGACGCCCGACGCAACGACGAGCGCGCCGCTGGCTACGTCCGCGGGTCCCAGCACATCCCCCTGCACGAACTTGCCGAGCGCATCGAGGAGGTGCCCGACGGCGAGGTGTGGGTGTACTGCGGGTCCGGGTACCGCGCAGCCATCGCCGCCTCCGTCCTGGACCGTCCCGGCCGCCAGGTCGTGCTCGTCAACGACTCCTACGACGCGGCGAGTGCCGCGGGCCTAGAGGACGAACGGGCGCCCGACGACGCCGGCGCCACCACCGCCTGACGCCGCCCCCACGAGATGCGAAGGGCACCCGTGAGCACGTCCACCCCTGACCGTGTCGGCGCCACCACCGTCCTTGGCTGGCTGGAGCAGCCCGACGCGGTGACCGTCATCGACGTCCGCAGCCCGGCCGAGTTCGAGACCGCCCACATCGCCGGGTCCTACAACGTGCCGCTGGACCTGCTCGGCGAGCACGCCGCGCAGCTGGCCGCCCGCCTGGACCGGGAGGTCGTGTTGGTCTGCCAGTCCGGAGCCCGGCCGCGCAGGCCCGCGAGCGCCTCGCCGGCGTCGGGGCCGAGCACCTGCACGTCCTCGACGGCGGTGTCGGCGCCTACGCCGCCGCCGGTGGCGACATCGTGCGCGGCCGCGCCCGCTGGGCGCTGGAGCGCCAAGTACGCCTCGTCGCCGGGGCTCGTGGTCGCCGGCGTTGCGGCCAGCTGGCGGGTCCCGGCGGCGAGTCTGCTGGCGGGCGGGGTCGGGGCCGGGCTGGCGCTCTCCGCGCTCACCGACACCTGCACCATGGCGCGGGTGCTGTCTGCGCTGCCGCACAACCGTGCCCCCCGCCAGCGCACCGCGGCAGAGATCCTCGACCAGTTGCCGGCCGCGCCAACGACGACGTGAGCATCCCCTGCCCGCGGTGGGGGGTGCCGCGATGACCGCCGCGGTGGGTCTCGGCCTGGTCATCGGGGTGCTGCTGGGCCTGCTCGGCGGCGGCGGATCGATCCTCGCCGTGCCCGCGCTCGTCTACGGGGCCGGGGTGCCGCTGTCCGCTGCCGTGCCGACCTCGCTGCTCGTCGTCGGCGTGTCTTCCGCAACCGCGGTCCTGCCCCGGCTGCGCTCGGGACAGGTCCAATGGCGCATCGCGGGGGTCTTCGGCGGCGCCGGGGCGGCCGCCGCGTTCGCCGGTGCCGCCGTCAACCGGCTGCTCGACCCCCGGGTCGTGCTCCTCGGCTTCGCGCTCCTCATGGTCGCCGCCGGGGTGCGCATGCTGCGCGAGCAGGAAACGGTCGGCGGGGACTGCGCGCTGCCGGGCGGTGGGGTGAACTGGCGCGCCTGCCTACCCAAAGCCATCGGCTCCGGCATCGTCGTCGGATTCCTCACCGGCCTGTTCGGCGTCGGCGGCGGGTTCCTCATCATCCCCGCCCTCGCCCTGCTGCTCGGCCTGCCCATGACGGTCGCGGTCGGCACGTCGCTGGTCATCATCGTCATCAACTCGGCCGCCGGATTCGCGGCGCACGCCGGGGACGCCCCCCTGGACTACCGGATTACGGGGGCGTTCACCGTCGCCGCGGTCGCCGGCTCACTCGTTGCCGCCCGAGTCGCCACCCGGCTCCCCGCCGACCGGCTCCGCCGCTGGTTCGCCTACCTCGTCTTCGCCATCGCGGCCTTCGTCGCCGCCCAAGCCGTCCTGAACCCCTCCGCCCTCGGCAGCTGAGCCCCTCCGCCGCGACGTCCCACCGATGCCATCCGACACACACTGGGAGGCTTCATGACAGCCACAGCGTTGACCGACGACACCTCCCACCGCGCGGTGGGCGGGGACGGGATCGTCCTCGGGGCTGCCTGGTGCGGGCCCTGCCGGGTGCTCGGCCCGGGCTTCGAGGCCGCGGCGCGCCGTCACCCGGACATTCGTCTTCGGCAAGGTCGACGCCGGAGCTGGCCGGGGGAATCAGGTCGATCCCCACGCTGATGGCCTTCCGCGAGGGCGTGCTGGTGTTCTCCCAGGCGCCGGTCGACGATCGCGGAATGCCGGGTATGGACGCCCGGGGAGGCGAGCAGGGCTCAACCGATGCCGATGGCAGGGTCCTCGCCACCCTCGACGTCGGCGGCCCTGCGGCCCCGGCCCTTCGCCCGGTTCCGGCTCAACCTGAGCCGCGGGACCTGCGTGGCGCGGCGGTCGCGGGCCGGCGGGAGCTGACGTTCGCGATCGCCATGGGTGGCGGCGGGATGCGATTCACGATCGACGGCAAGGAGTTCGACTCCAGCCGGGTCGACCAGGCGGTGCAGGTCGGCACCGTCGAGGAGTGGACGATCACGAACAACAGCCCAATGGACCACCCGCTGCACCTGCACGTGTGGCCCATGCAGATCATCGAGCAGGACGGACGCCCTCTCGAGTCGCCGACCTGGCAGGACGTGGTCAACGTCCCCGCGCGCAGCGACGTGAAAGTCCGCATCGCCTTCGACACCTTCGGCGGGCGCACCGTCTATCACTGCCACATCCTCGACCACGAGGACAACGGGATGATGGGCGTCATCGAAGCCCGCTGACACCGCAGTCGAGGTTTCCAGCCAGGGATGACCTGGAGCGGCGGCGTCACGACTCAGCGGTAGCCACGCCGTGAGCAACCCATGCGGATCTCAGGAGGGCCCAACTCAGCCGCAGCTGTCCCGCGGTGGAGTGCCCCCGGTTTCCCGGACACCTTGCCTGAGGCGACCATGGTCGCCGAGGAGGAGTCCGGATGCCTGCTGCCAAGCCAGCTGAGTTCCGTCGCCGGGCCGTGGAGCTGGCCCGCCGCCGAGAGCAGTCAATCGCCAAGATCGCGTCAGACCTCGGCATCGCCGAGTCGTGTCTGCGGAACTGGATGGCGCAGGCCGAGCGGGATGAGGGACGTCGCGACGATGGGCTCACGACGGCGGAGCGCCGGGAGCTCGTCGAGCTACGACGGCGCAACCGCGTGCTCGAGATGGAGCTCGAGATGGTGAAGCGGGCGAGCGCGTACTTCGCCCGGGAGAACGTCCTCCCAAAATGATGTTCCCGGTGGTCCGCGAGCTCGTCGCCGACGGAGTACCCGTCGTCACGGCCTGCCGGGTGCTGCACGTCTCGACCTACGGTTACTACGAATGGCGGGACCGGCCGCAATCGGCCCGGGCTGTTGGCGACATGGCGATGACCGAGACCATCACCGCGGCGCACGCGGCGTCCTACGGCACCTACGGCGCCCGCCGCATCCACGCCGAGCTGCGGCTCGGCCAGGGCCTGCGGACCGGCCGCAAGCGGGTCGAACGGCTGATGCGGACGGCTCGGCTGCAGGGCGTGCACCGGCGCCGGCTCCGTGGCTGCACGCGGCGCAGCGAGGCGGCGGCGCCCAGCGAGGACCTGGTGGCCCGTCGGTTCACCGTCGAGACCCCCAACCGGCTGTGGTGCGCGAACGTGACCCAGCACCGCACCGGGCAGGGCTGGCTCTATCTCGCCGTCGTCCTCGACTGCTCCTCCCGTCGGGTCGTCGGCTGGGCGATGGCCGACCACCTGCGTACCGAGCTCGTTGTCGACGCACTGCAGATGGCGATCTGGCAGCGACGGCCGGCAGCGGGCGCGA